>JAFAHG010000099.1 GCA_019237315.1 Actinomycetota bacterium | reverse complement strand
GGCATCGCGCGAACGCCGGAAGAGCTGCGCGCGCGCATCGCGCACGGCATCGAGATGAGCCCGATCGGCGAGGTGCTCGTCGAGGAGTTCCTCGAAGGCTGGCAGGAGCACGAGCTCGAGGTGATGTGCGACGCGCGCGGCAACGCGGTCGTCGTGTGCTCGATCGAGAACCTCGACCCGATGGGCGTTCACACCGGCGACTCGTGGACGATCGCACCGCAGCAGACGCTCCCGGACGTCGCCTACCAGGCGCTGCGCGAAGCGGCGTTCGCGACGGCGCGCGCGGTCGGCGTCGCGACCGGGGGCGCGAACGTGCAGTTCGCCGTGCATCCGGAGACGCACGAGTTCCGGCTGATCGAGATGAACCCGCGCGTCTCGCGCTCATCGGCGCTCGCGTCGAAGGCGACCGGCTTTCCGATCGCGAAGCTCGCCGCGCTGCTCGCCGTCGGCTACACGCTCGACGAGCTGCCGAACGACATCACGGGCAAGACGACCGCGGCGTTCGAGCCGGCGCTCGACTACGTCGCCGTGAAGGCGCCGCGCTTCGACTTCGAGAAGTTCCCGGAGACCGACCGCCGCCTCGGCGCCGAGATGCGGTCGGTCGGCGAGGCGCTCGGCCTCGGGCGCACGTTCGCCGAGGCGTTCATGAAGGCGATGGTCGGGCGCGAGATGCCGCCGGTCGTGTTCCCCGCCGATGACGCCGAGCTCGAGACGCGCGCCGCAGAGCCGACACCCGAACGATGGGATCTGCTGCTCGAGTGTGCGCGGCGCGGCCTCGAGCTGCGCGGCATCCATCCGTACTTCGCGGCGCGGCTGCGCGAGATCGCAGAGCGCGCGCCCGTCGACGACACGCGGCCGCGCCGCCTGGCCGTCGACTCGTGCGCGGGCGAGTTCGAGGCGCGGACGCCGTACTACTACGTCACCTACGAGGGCGAAGACGAGGGGCCCGAGCCGACCGGGCGGGCCGTCGTCGTCCTCGGCGGCGGGCCGAACCGCATCGGTCAGGCGATCGAGTTCGACTACTGCTGCGTCCACGCCGCGCAGGCGCTGCGGCGGCTCGGCTACGAGGCGGTGCTCGTCAACTCGAACCCCGAGACGGTCTCGACCGACTACGACACGAGCGATCGGCTCTACCTCGAGCCGCTGACCGAACGCAACGTACTGGCTGTGTGCGAGCTCGAGCAGCCCGCGGGCGTCGCGGTGTCGTTCGGAGGCCAGACGCCGCTGCGACTCGCTCCCGCGCTCGCCGCCACCGGCGTGCCGCTGCTCGGCGACCCGCTCGATGCGATCGACGCCGCCGAGGACCGCGCGCGCTTCGCCGCGCTGATCGGCGACCTCGCGCCGGAATGGGGAGCTGCGGCGAACGCGGACGAGGCGCGCGAGATCGCTGCACGCATCGGGTACCCGGTGCTCGTGCGCCCGCACCACGTGCTCGGCGGTCGCGGAATGCACATCGTCCGCGCTGAGGAGGATCTCCGCGTCGACGGCCCCGTGCTCGTCGACCGCTATCTCGAAGGTGCGCTCGAGCTCGACGTCGACGCGCTCTGCGACGGCGACGACGCGTGGGTGGCGGCGATCCTCGAGCACGTCGAGCCGACGGGCGTGCACTCCGGCGATTCCGCATGCGTGTTGCCCGGCCCTTCCGTCACCGAGACGCTCGAACGCGAGCTGCGCGAGATCGCGAGCTCGATCGCGCGCGGCCTCGGTGCGCGCGGCCTGCTCAATCTCCAGCTCGCCTACGCGGACGGCCGTGTGTGGGTCCTCGAGGCGAACCCGCGCGCGTCGAGGACGGTGCCGTTCGTCGCAAAGGCGACCGGCGTGCCGCTCGTCGACCACGCAGTGCGGCTGCTGCTCGGCGAGCCGCTCGAGGCGCTCGGCCTTCCCGAACGCGTCGCCCCGACCCGCGCCTGGGCGAAGGAGGCGGTGTTCCCGGCCGAGCGCTTCTCCGGCGCCGGCAAACGCGGACCGGAGATGCGCTCGACCGGCGAGGTGATGGCGGGGGCTGCGACGCCGAGCGAGGCGTACGCGCGGGCTCTCCGCGCCGCCGGCCGGCTACGCAGCGGCGGGAAGATCGCCGAGCCGCTGCAGGCCGCAAGGGGCTGACCCGGTTCGGGTCAGCCCCTTGCGCAGCCGTGCGATCTCGCGTTCGAGCTCGCTCACGTCCGTCCCGCGCGTGTCGAGCAGGTCGCGGACGAGCATGAGGCTCTTCAGGTGCAGGACGTCGCTCATGCTGCGAGCCCCAGCGCCGGCTCGGCGACGACGGCCTCGTCGCCCTGCGGCCGCCGCTCGATGAACGCGATCGCAAGCACCGCCGCGAGGACGAGCAGCGACGCGAGGACGTAGAACGCGATCGCGAAGCCGTGCGTGAGTGCGGCCGCGCCGAGCACCGTCGTACCGGGGTGGACGTCGACGTACCGCGCCGTGAAGGTCGTCGCGATCGTGGTTGCCGCCGCGACGCCGATCGCCCCGCCGATCTGCTGGCTCGTGGTGAAGAGCCCCGACGCGACGCCGGCGTCCGTACCTTCGACGCCGCTCAGTCCTCCGATCACCATCGGAACGAACGACAGCGCGAGTCCGACGGCGGCCGCCATCAGCGGCGGGAAAACGTTCCAGAAGTAGTGCCCGTGTACCGGCAGCTGCGTGAAGCCGAACACGCCTGCCGCGGCGAGCAGGAGCCCGACCGGGAGCACCGGCCGGATGCCGACCCGCGTGACGAGCGCCTGCGCGACGTTCGAGCCGACGACGATCGTCAGCGAGAACGCGAGATACGCGAGACCGGACTGGATCGGCGAGTAGTGGAGCACGTCCTGCAGGTACAGCGTCAGCAGGAAGAACTGCGAGAACAACCCTGCCGAGACGAGGAACTGCGTCGCGTTCGACACGGCGAGCGTCCGCAGCCGGAAGAGCCGCATCGGCAGCAGCGCTGCCGGTGAGCGCAGCTCGACGACGACGAACGCGACGAGCAGTGCAGCGGCGACCGTGAGCAGCCCGATCGTCGAGGCGCTTCCCCAGCCGTGCTGCGCCGCACGCGTCATCGCGAACACGAGCAGCATGAGCGAGCTCGTGATCGTCGCGGCGCCGCGGATGTCGAGGTGGCGATGGTCGAGATCGGCGCGGGTCGCCTGAAGCAGCGTGGGGCTGAGCGCGACGAGGAGCAGTCCGACCGGCAGGTTGACGTAGAAGATCCACGGCCACCCGAAAGCGGACGTGAGGACACCGCCGAGGAGGACGCCGACGGCGGCGCCGCTCCCCGATGCCGCGCCCCAGATGCCGAGCGCGATGTTGCGTTCGCGACCCTCGCGGAACGTCGTCGTGAGGATGGACAGCGCCGCGGGCGAGAGCAGCGCGGCCCCGAGTCCCTGGACGGCACGGGACGCGATCAGCGCGCCGGACGACCAGGCGAGGCCGTCGACCGCCGAGGCGACCGTGAAGAGGAGGAGACCCGCCATGAAGAGCCGCCGGCGGCCGAAGAGGTCGGACAGCCGGCCGCCGAGCAGGAGGGTCCCGCCGAAGAGGATCGTGTAGGCCGTGACGACCCACTGGAGGCTCGCCTCGGTGAAGTGGAGGTCGGTCTTGATGGACGGAAGCGCGACGTTGACGACCGCGACGTCGAGCACGACCATGAACTGGGCCGCGACCACGAGGGCGAGGGTCCACCAGCGCCGGTCGGAGGCTGTTTTTGCAGGAGATTCAATCGTTGTGAGGCTCATTTAGTCGTCTCCCAAATCGTTGACTTGGGCAACGATAGCACAACTCAACGATTGAGGGTGCTACACTCTGGTGACGATGAACCCGAGCAAGCCGCAGATCCAGGCTCCGACGTGCCTTCCCGCGGAGCTCGCCTCGAGCCCGGTCTTCCTGCTCGGGCGGCTTGGCTACGAGCTCAAGCGCCGGGCCACCGCGGCCCTCGAGGCGGTGGGCTACGCGCTCTACGACTTCAGCGTTCTCTCCCTCCTCGCGGAGAGTCCCTGCCAGGCGCAGGGGGAGATCGCCGACCTGCTGAACCTCGACCGCGGCCAGCTCGTCGGCCTCCTCGACAGCCTCGAGGAGCGTCAGCTGATCGAGCGGCAGCGCGATCCGAAGGATCGTCGCCGCCAAACCGTCAAGCTGACGCGGGCGGGCCGGCAGGAGCTCGGACGGCTCCGCGGGCTCGTCGCGCGCATCGAGGACGACTTCCTGGCCGCACTCGACCTCAACGAACGGGGCGAGCTCGAACAGCTCCTCGCCCGCGTCGCGCGCCACATCGACCCGCGCTTCGCCGAGCGGGGCTCGGTCGCCGTCGCGTCGTAGCGCCTAGAAGGTTCCGCTGCTGCCGCCCGGCGTGACGGCTCCGCCGTCGTCGCCGCCCGGCCCGAATCCGCGCCGGTTGCCGAAGCCGAAGCCCGGGCCGAACGTGCCGTTGACGAGCGCGGTCACACGCTGCTGAAGGCTCGACTCGAACTGTGTGACGAGAGCCTGCGGAAAGCGGCCGTTCGCGGCGGCCTGGGAGATGCGCGTCTTCTCGGCGGCGACCATCGCCGACACGAGTCCGTCGACCGACTTGCCCTTCGACTTCGCGACGGCCGCGAGCGACTTCCCGCTCACGAGGTCGGTGCGGAGCGACGCGGTGCTCTCGCCGAGGTAGGTCGCAGCCGCCTGCAGACCGCCGCCGAGGCCGCCGCGGAAACCGAAGCCGCCGCGCGGCGCGAACCCTCCGCCGCCACCGAGGCCCGGGGCGGGAGCGCCGGCGGCCGGCGCGCCCGTAACCGGCGCGATCGGGGCCACGCGCGTCGTCGCCGACGACCACACGTGCGTCGCCGCGAGCACCGCGCCCACGGCAGCGAGCGCGAGGACGACGACAGCGACGGCGATCTTCGCGTTCGCGCTCATGCTCACGTCCCCGGCCGCTTGCCGAGGGTGACGTGCACGACCTGCGTCTTGCCGTGACGCAGGATCGTGGTGGCGACGACCTCTCCCGGAGCGTGCGCGTCGACCACGCGCGTCATGTCCTCGAACGAGTGGACGGCGACGCCTGCGATGCGCACGATCACGTCACCCGACTTGATCCCCGCGCGCGCGGCCGGCGATCCCGGCAGCACCTGCGACGCGAGCACGCCGGCGGTCGCCGTGTGCGCGTTCGTCGCCGTCTCGCCGCTCAGCCCGAGATAGGCGTGGGCCACGACCTTCCCCTCGACGAGCGTCGACACGATGCGCCGGACGGTGTTCGACGGAATCGCGAAGCCGACGCCGTCGCTGCCGCCGGACTCGCTCTGGATCTGTGCGTTGACGCCGATCACCTGCGCGCGTGCGTTGAGCAGCGGTCCTCCGGAGTTGCCGTGGTTGATCGCGGCGTCGGTCTGGATCGCGTCGTCGATCGTGTAGTTGTTCGGCGAGGTCATCGTGCGGTGCAGGGCGCTGACGATTCCGCTCGTCACGGACTGCGCGTAGCCGAACGGGCTGCCGATGGCGACGACGCCCGCGCCGACGACGGCCGTCCCGGAGTCGCCGAGTGTCAGCGGATGGAGCTCCGACTGCGGTGCGGAAACCTTGACGACGGCGAGATCGGTCGACGGGTCCGTCCCGACGAGCTTCGCCCTGTACGTCGAGCCGTCGGAGAAGCGCACGACGATCGAGTTCGCACCGTCGACGACGTGGTCGTTCGTGACGATGTCACCCGCCGTGTCGTAGACAAAGCCCGAGCCCTCGCCGCCGGAACCCTGGCGGCCGCCGCGGCCGAAGGTGAACGACGAGGACGAGCTCGTCGTGATGTCGACGACACCCTGGTGCACTCGCTCGTACACCTGCGTCACCGTCAGTCCGGATTGCGCGGCGATCTGCTGCGCCGCCTCCTGCACGACGGTGGTCGTCGTCGATCCCCCCGGCCGCGCGACCGCGAACAGGCCCGCGCCGATCGCACCGCCCGCAACCAGCGTGGCGGCGGCGAGAACCAAGACTGAGCGCGAGCTCATCGGATCACAGCGTGCCTGAGCAACGACGAGCGAGCGCTAAGAATCCGGTAAGAGCTATGCCGGGACGGGCTCGCCGAGGAGCGCGCCGTCGCGCATGCCGAGGCGCCGCGGCGCGCGGGCCGCGAGCGTCGCATCGTGGGTGGCGACGATGATCGTCGACCCGCGGCGTGCGGCGAGGCCCGCGAGCAGGTCGATCACGTCGGTGCCCGTCTTCGAGTCCAGGTTGCCGGTCGGCTCGTCCGCGAGGATCACGCGCGGCTCGACGACGACGGCGCGTGCTATCGCGACGCGCTGCTGCTCCCCGCCGGACAACTGCGCAGGAAGATGATGGGCACGCTCCGCGAGGCCGACTTCGCCGAGCAACGCGACCGAGCGCTGTCGCGCGTCCTTGCGCTCGACGCTGGTGGGCGCCAGCTTCAGCTCGACGTTCTCGAGCGCCGTCAGCGTCGGGATCAGGTTGAACTGCTGGAAGACGAAGCCGAACGCGTTCAGCCGCAGGTCGGCGAGGTCGTTGTCGCGCAGCGTCGCGAGGTCGCGTCCTTCGAAGAAGACGTGACCCGCACTCGGGCGGTCGAGCGCGCCGAGCAGCTGGAGGAGCGTCGTCTTGCCCGACCCGCTCGGCCCTTCGAGCGCGACGAACTCGCCGGCTTCGATCGTGAGGTCGACGCCGTCGACCGCACGCACGTCGACGCCACCCTTGCGGAAGACCTTCGACACGCTCTGCAGCTCGTAGAGACTCATTCCACTGTCCTCAACGCGTCCGCCGGACGCAGCCGTGCGGCGCGGAACGCACCTGCGGCACCCGCGAGCAGCCCGCCCGCAAGCGCGAGCGCGAAGCCGATCAGCAGGACGTCGACTGCGATCGGCGCGGTGAGCGGCACCTTCGTCGACACCGACCGCGCGGTGAGCGAGCCGAGACCGAACGCCGCGCCCCCGCCGCCGGTCGACGAGGACGCCGTCAGGCTCGGGCCGAACGCGCCGATCGCCGCGGCGATCGCTGCGCCGAGCGCGACGCCGATCAGACCGCCCGCGACACCCTGAGCGAAGGACTCGCCGACGATCTGCCGCACGACCGTGCGCTGCTTCCAGCCGAGCGCTTTGAGCGTCCCGATCTCACGCACCCGCTTGCCGACGGAGGAGAGCGTCAGCAGCGCTGCGAGCAGGAACGCGGCCAGTGCGGCGATCGCGGCGAGAGCGATTCCGAGCCGGTGCGAGAGCTTCGACGCGTCGACGAGCGACCCGGTGATCTGGTCGGCGACCTGCTTCGAGCTCGCAACCTGCGCGTTCGGGAACTTGCTTTCGATCTCCTTCTGCACCGCCGACACGGAGCTCGACTTGTCGGCGCGCACGAGGACGACGTTCGTCAGGTTCTGTTGCGACGCGAGCTTCTGCAGCTTCGGCAGCGAGATGTAGAGGTCTGCCGTCTGTCCGCCGAGCGGCGGCTTCACGAGACCGACGACGGCGAAGTTCGTGCCGTTGAGGTTGATCTTGGAGCCGAGCTTGAGTCCCTTCTGCGTCGCGTACGAGTCGGCGACGAGCGCGTCGTCGCCCGCCGTGAGGAACCGGCCGCCGGAGAGGAGCGACGGCGTGACGAGACCGATGTTCGGGTTCGTGGTGTCGACGCCGGCGATCGAGTAGCTCGAGCTCTTGATGTTCGTCTGCGGGGGGTTGACGAGCTGCTGGATCGTCTGCTCCGGCGTCACGATCGTCTTCCGGAAGTTGCGGACCTGGGCCGGGAGGCACTTCTGCGCCGCGGCGGAGTTCAGGAAGCCGCCGCCTCCGCCGCCGCGGAAACCGCCGCCGCCACCGCCACCGCCGCCGAGGCGGTTCTGGCCGCCCTGCCCCGTCGGTCCCGCCGGCGCCCCGCTGCCGCTCGACTGGATGTACTTCTGGAAGCACTGCCGGATCTGGTCGCGCTGTGCCTGCGAGAACTGGAAGCGCACCTGGCCGCTGACCGACAGGCGCTGCCCGCCCGCTTTGATCTTCGCGACGATCTTCGGGACGGTCCCTTCCTGGTGAACCGCGGAGAGGACGAGGCCGCTCGACACGGCCGCGACGCCCGCGAGCGACTTGATCTGTGCGCTCTGGCTCTGCGGGAACGTGAGCTGCGTGCCCGGCAGGAAGAAGTCGTGGACGAAGTGCGTGCCGGGCTTGCCGAGCTTCGAGAGGTCGGTGATCGCGGATTGGTTTGCCTGCAGGACCTCGCGGCCGCCGCCACCGAAGCCCCCGCCTCCGCCGAACCCGCCGCCGCCGAAGCCGCCGTTCGTGTCCTGCTGCTGCGGCGCGAGCGTCACCGTCAGGTCGGTGCCGATGCTCGACAGAGGATTGAGCGCCGTCTTCTGCGCGTGGTCGAGGCCGCGCGAGAGCGCCGAGATCGCGATCACGAGCGAGACGCCGACCGCGAGCCCGAGGAGCGTGAGGATCGTGCGGCTCTTGCGCCGGGTGAGCTCGCTCCGGAGGTAGGCGAGGAAGAACACCGGGGCGCAAGCAAACCAACGGCGCCTAAGAGCGGCCTAAGAGCCACCTAAGAGTTGCCGTTGTCCGGTCCGGCGCCGTTCCTGATCTTGAAGCGCATGAGCGTGCCGCCGTCGTCGGGCCGTTCGATCGTGACCGTGCCGCCGTGCGCCTCCGCCACCTGGCGGACGATCGCAAGGCCGAGACCCGAGCCCGGCATGCTGCGCGCCGACGTCGCGCGGTAGAAGCGCTCGAAGACGTGAGGCAGGTCGCTCTCGTCGATCCCCGGCCCGTGGTCGCGCACCGTGAGCTCGCCGCCTCGCAGCCGCACCTCGACCGGGCCGCCGGGCGGGCTCCACTTCGCCGCGTTGTCGAGCAGGTTCGCGAACGCGCGCTCGAGCGACGCAGGGGTGCCGACGGCGCTCGACTCGGCGAGGTCGGCGTGGATGCGCACGTGCGGATGGTTGCGCTCCGTGCGCCTGATCACGTCCTCGGCGATCAGGTCGAGACGCACGTCTTCGACGTGCTGCTCCTCCTTCTCGCCCTGCGCGAGCTGCGTCAGCTCGCCGATCAGCGCGGTCATCTCTCCGAGCTGTGCGACGACGTCGCCGAGGAGATGGCGGCGCTCGTCGGGAGGAAGCTCCTTCCCGGACGCGAGCACCTCGATGTTCGTGCGCAGGCTCGTGAGCGGAGTGCGCAGCTCGTGCGAGGCGTCCTGCACGAGCTGGCGCTGGCGCTCGGCCGCCGCGTCGAGCGACGCGAGCATCGCGTTGAACGTCGCCGCGAGCTGCGCGACCTCGTCCGACCCGCTGACGCTGATCCGCTGCGTCAGGTCGCGCGTGGTCCGCACACGCTCGGCAGTCTCGGAGAGACGACGGACCGGCCGCAACGCCGCGCGCGCGATGAAGAACCCCGCTGCCGACGCGAGCGCGACACCGGCGACCGCGATCAGGATCAGCCAGAGCTTGATGCGCGACAGCGCATGGTTCTCGGTGGTGATCGCCGTGAAGATCTGCACCGCGAGGTCGGTGCCGACGTTGACGGTGTAGCTGCGAAGGTCCTGACCGCCCGCTCGCACGTCGAAGTAGTACGGGCTGCCGTTCGCAGCCGCGACGAGCTTCGCCTGCGTGCTGACGGGCAACGACCCGAGCACCTGCTCGTAGAACTGCGGTACGAGCGTCGTGCCGGTGTTCGTCACCATCCGGTAGGGAACCGGAAGACGGTCGCCGAACGGGCCTGCCTGGATGACGAACTCGTGCGGGTGCGGACCCGGTGTGAGGCCGGCGATGAAGCGCGGCACGTGCACCGCGGTCGCCGTGTCGCGCAGTCCGCGGTCGATCGGGCTGAAGAGCTCGCTGCGGACGATGAAGTACACCGCCACCGATGCGACGACCACCGCGAGCGCAACCGCGCCCGCCGCGACGATCGCCAGCCGTGTCCGCAGGCTCATCGTCTACGGCTCGCGCAGCGCGTAGCCGACGCCGCGCACCGTGTGGATCACGCGAGGCTCGCCGCCCGCCTCGGTCTTCTTCCGGAGATAGCTGATGTACACGTCGAGAGAGTTCGACCCGTAACCGAAGTCGTAGCCCCACACGCGGTCGAAGATGACGGACCGCGTCAGCACCTGCCGCGGGTTGCGCAGGAAGAGCTCGAGCAGGGCGAACTCGGTGCGCGTCAGCGTGAGCTCGCGGCCGGCGCGGTGAACCTCGCGCGTTCCGGTGTCGAGGACGATGTCGGCGAAGGTCAGCGTCGTCGCCGTCTCGTCCACGCCGAGCCGCCGGAGCAGCGCACGCACCCGCGCGACGAGCTCCTCGAGCGCGAACGGCTTGACGAGATAGTCGTCGGCGCCGGCTTCGAGTCCGGAAACCCGGTCGGACACCTGGTCGCGCGCCGTCAGCATCAGGATCGGGAGCGTGCTCCCGTCGGCGCGCAGGCGGCGCGTCACCTCGAGGCCGTCGACGCGCGGCATGAGGACGTCGACGATCGCGAGCTCGATGTGCTTCCCGTTCGTCGAGAGCTTGTCGAGCGCCTCGTGCCCATCGGATGCCGTGTCGACCGAGAACCCTTCCACCGTCAGCGCGCGCCGGAGTGCGTCGCGTACCGCCTGGTCGTCGTCGACTACGAGTATCGCCACGGCCGTATGGTGCCTCGCCGCCCGCCGGCCGGCGGGATCAGAGAGGGGGGAGCAGGCGGGCGGGGATGGGGTCGCCCGCCTGCTCTTGGGTGAGGGAGAGTGCGGCGCCCCAGGGCGCCGGCGGTGTCGCATCGCGTGCGATGAGAGGGAGGGAGTCGACGCGAAGCACAGTGAGGGGATCCTCGTCCGGCTGCCTTAGAAATGCCTTAGACGCCGCTAAATCGGCCGTAAGAATCGCCGCGCTGAAACGACGCTTCACCGTCGATTAACCGATCTTGAACCGCCTCCGGGGAAGACTTTCCGCCATGAGCACACGTGGAATCCTCGCCTGCATCGCCGGTGCGGCAGCCGCGGCGTCGCTCGCCGCCGGCACGGCCGCCGCCGCGTCGCTCGCCGCCGGCACGGCCGCCGCCGCCGGAACGCACATGACCTCGTGCCCCAGCGCGGGCATCTCCTACTTCGCCGGCCGCGTCGGCTACCGGGTCGTCGGCCTCGACACGCAGGGCGTCCCGTGCCTGCGCGCCCGGTCGGTCGCCGCGCTCCTCGCGAAGAACCTCGCGCTCGGCAAGCCGGTCACCATCGCCGGCAGCGAGAGCTACGCCGAGACGACCGCGACACCGTGCCTCGGCTGCGCGGGGCGCACCGAGGTGACGCTCCAGTTCGCGAGCGGGCAGCTCGTCGTGACGATGGCGGGCCGCGGCCCGGTCGCCGCGCCGCTCGTGCCGTCGCTGCCGTTCCCGGTGCCGATTCCGGCACCCGTGACGCAGACGCCGAGCAGCCCGCTCGTCATCTGACCCAGAAGTGCAACCCCATCCCTTGAAGATGGGGTTGCACTTCTTTACAAACAATGCTAAGAAGGGTTCTTGCGCGGATTCCGTCGGACCCGGAGCTCGCTCGTCCTCGCCGCGTGCCTGTTCGCGCTCGGTGCGGCGCCGGCGCTCGCCGACCCGGTCGGCGCCGTCGTCACCCACGACGGCCCGCACGGCCCGTGGTTCAAGCGCTCCTGCGGCTTCGACCCGCACCGCGCGAGCTGCAACGCGCAGGTCGTCACAGACGACACCGGGGTTCCGCTCGCCTCCGGCTCGCCGCTTCCGGGTTCCCTCGGCCCCGCGCAGCTCCACGGCGCGTACGCGCTGCCGACCGCACCGCCGACCGCACAGACCGTTGCGATCGTCGACGCCTACGACGACCCGAACATCTCGTCCGACCTCGCGACGTTCGACGCCGCGTACGGCTTGCCGGCCCTCACTCCGGGCGCGCCGGGATGTAGCGCGACGGGCTGCTTCGAGAAGGTCAACGAGAACGGCGGCCTCGCGCTCCCGCCGGCCGATCCGAGCTGGGCGATGGAGATCGCACTCGACGTCGAGAGCGTGCACGAGATCTGCGAGACCTGCAGCATCGTCCTCGTCGAGGCGAGCTCCGCGACCTACAACGACCTCGCGACCGCGGAGAACGAGGCCGCCGCGCTCGGCGCGAACGTGATCACGAATTCGTGGGGCGGAGGCGAGTGGGGCGGCGAGACCTCGTTCGACTCGGCGTTCGACCACCCGGGCGTTGCCATCACCGCGTCGGCGGGCGACTCCGGCTACGGCGTCGAGTACCCGGCGGCGTCGCCGTACGTCACCGCCGTCGGCGGAACGACGCTGACGCTCGGCTCCGGCAACACGTACGCGGGCGAGACCGCGTGGTCGGGGAGCGGCTCGGGCTGCTCGACCGTCGAGCCGAAGCCGTCGTGGCAGACCGACTCCGGCTGCACGCGGCGGACGGTCGCCGACGTCGCCGCGGACGCGGACCCGCAATCGGGCGCCGCGATCTACGACTCGGTGTCCTACAACGGGTCGTCCGGCTGGATGGAGGTCGGCGGCACGAGCCTCGCCGCGCAGATCGTCGGTGCGGTCGAAGCACTCACCGGCCAGGCGGCGCAGTCCTCGCCCGCGACGCCGTACGCGCACGCGTCGCTCCTGCACGACGTGCTCTCGGGGAACGACGGCACGTGCGCGCCGAGCTATCTCTGCACGGCGGGCTCCGGCTACGACGGCCCGACCGGGCTCGGCACGCCGAACGGGCTCGGCGCCTTCGAGGCCACGACCGTCGCCGCCGCGCCGGACTTCGCGCTCACGGCGACGCCGGCGAGCGGGGCCGTTGCTCCGGGCGGCTCCGCGGGCTACACGATCTCCGTGACGCCGAAGAACGGCTTCGCCGGGAGCATCGCGATCAGCCTCGCGCTCCCGCTGCCCGGGGGTGTCGGTGCTGCCTTCACACCGTCCGCCACTGCGGCGAGTCCTGCGACGGTCACGCTGAACACGCTCTCGTCGACCACCCCCGGCACGTACCAGGTCACCGTGATCGGCACGAGCGGATCGCTGAGCCACAGCGTGACACTGACCCTCGTCGTGTCCGCACCTGCTCCACCGCCGACCACGACCGCGGTGAGCGCGCGCCTCCTGACGACGAACAGCACGCATCCCTGCAACGGCAACACCTGCACGACGGCGTCGTTCACCGCCGACGCGGGAGCAACGGTGCTCGTCGTCGTCGACACCGGGGCGCCGAACGACTCCGTCACGTCGATCGGAGGCGCCGCGATCAGCGGTGCGACGCAGCTCACGTCGCTGCGGACATCGTCGAAGAACGAGCTCGCGGTGTGGCAGGCGACGGGCACGGGGGCGGCCGGCGCGCTGACCGTCGGCTTCGCCGTGAAGGCGAACCCCGGCATCGTCGACGTGATCGAGCTCTCCGGGAACGCCACGACGAATCCCGTCGCGCAGACGAACCCCGTCACCGGGGCGAGCGGGGTCGCGGTCGCGAGCCTCGCGAACCCGAGCAGCGCGAACGGCGAGCTCGCGGTCGTCGCCGTAGCGAAGAACACGCCGCTGACCGGGCCGCCCGGGTTCACGGCCCTCGACACGCGCCGCGACGGCGCGAACGGCGGGTACGCGTACGCGGTCTACTTCGCGCCTGCCGCACAGGCCTCGGCCACGGCGACTCCGGGTGACCAGCACGGCGCCTGGGGCACGATCGCGCTCGAGCTCGCGCACGCGTAGAGTCCGGCGCGTGAAGCGCCTGCTCGTGGTCGTCGCCGCGCTCGCGTTCGCCCCCGCGGCGCTCGCGGCGAAGACGATCACCGTGCACGGGACGGGGATCATCACGACCGTCCCGACGAAGGCGGTGTTCACCTTCGGCGTCTCGTCGGTGGGTGCGACGGCCCGCGCTGCGCTCGCATCGAACAGCGCGCTGATGAACAAGGTGATCGCCGCGCTCGAGTCGAACGGCGTGAAGGAGGCCGACATCCAGACGGCGCAGCTCTCGCTGCAGGCGAACACCTCGCCGAACGGGAGCAAGATCCTGAACTACACGGCGTCGAACTCGGTGAGCGCAGAGATGCCGGTCGCGTCCGCGGGCGCGACGATCGACGCTGCGGTGCGCGCGGGAGCGAACCAGCTGAGCGGCCCGTCGCTCTCCTCGGCCGACACCACGACGCTTTCGCGCCGTGCCCTGAAGGCCGCCGTCGCGGATGCGCGAGCGCGTGCGCAGGCCGTGGCGGCCGCCGCAGGGGTGCGCCTGGGCGGCGTCCTCTCGGTGAGCGAGCAGACGAACTCGGTCGTCCCGTACGCGGCCGGACCGCTCGTCGGGGCGAAGGCTGCGTCGACGCCCGTCCAGGGCGGCACGGTGCAGACCGAAGCCGACGTGACGGTCGTCTTCGCGATCGCGTAGTTTCCGCGGCCGCCGTCCGGTCGCACGCGGATGACGCCGGGCGCCACGCCCCGGACGATGACGCCATGTCGCACGTCACCCTCACGCTCACCGACGTCGAGGAGCAGACCGCGAGGCGGCTCGACGTGCTTGCATCCGAGCTCGCGGATCGGGTGGGTGTTGCCGCCGTGAAGGTCAGCGGCCGCCGGCACCTCGACCGCCTGCTCGAGCGCGCGACCGTCCTCGAGTTCATCCCGCTGCTCGTCGACAGGAGCGTTCGCGAAGAGCTGCTCGACGTCGGGCACGCACACCGCGACGCCGCGTAACGCGGCTAGCTAGTCGCGGGGCGGCGGCGGCGGCTTCCGCACGGCGAGCAGGCGGTGGCTGTGCACGACGGCCTCGGCGAGGTCGATCAGCTTCGTTCCCGTCTGCTGTGAGTGGTTTCGCCGGAGGTCGAATGCCAGCTGGTCGTCGATCGCGTGCGTCGCCATGAGGATCCCCTTCGCGCGTTCGATCATCGCGCGGCGCAAGAACGCGCCTTCGAGATTGTGGTACTCGGCAAAGCGCCGCAGGACGATGTCGAGGGTCGACTGAAGCTGGCTCGGGTCGTCGTCGTCGATGTGGGCGAAGATGCCGCGCTTCGCGGCTTCGTTGACGAAGCCCGGGTCACGCGTGTGCAGGAGCGCGATCACCGGGCACGCGGCTTCGTGGACGATCTCGCCGATCATCTCGAGCGCGTGGTTCGAGCTCTCGCCCAGTGCGACGAGCGCGACGTCCGGATGTTCGCGGCGTGTGACGGCACCGATCTCCCTCACGTCGATACCGGCGGCGACCACCACGTGCCCCAGCCCCGCGAGGACGTCGGTGATCAGTCCGAGCCGGTCCGTCTTCTCGTTTGCGATCAGGACTCGAAGGTTCGAGTCGCTCACGTCGGTGCTCCTCGCTCGTTCGGGGGGTCGGGGGCCTGCTCGGCCAGATTATTCCTCAGCGCACGCGGATAATCGGATCCTCGGCCGACCCTGACGGCGGCCGCGCGGCCTCGGCCCTTGGCGGCGGGTCGGGGGGTCACGGCCCCGGCGCCTCGCGATTTGCTCCGGCCACAGGCCCGGTCGGAGCGCCCGCGTTTGGCGTCGGCGCGGAACGTATAGACTCCGGTCTCAGGGTCGGTTCCGACAGTCCCTCGTGGGCGGCCCCGCACGACCTCGGCCACAACCCCGGCCGCCGAATTCCATCTTCGAGCGAGACGGGGTGTCGTGGTGTCGATTCAGATGAACGAAGTCACGGTCGCGGAAGCGGCGCGGCGGCAGGTGCTGCTACGCGAAGTGAACGAGCGTATTGCGGAGTTGACGGACAGCGTCGGCTGGCTGGACTACAAGATGCTCATCTGCGAGTGCAGCCGCGCCGACTGCGCGGAGCCTGTGGAGATCACAGCGGCCGAGTACGAAGCGGTGCGGGCGGTCGGCAGCCGCTTCGTCGTCCTCGCCGGGCATCAGCAGGACGACGTCGAGCGCGTGGTCGACCTGAACGGTCGCTTCCTCATCGTCGAGAAGCTCGGCCGGGCGGGCGAGATCGCGCGTGGCGCGAACCCGCGGCGCGCATGAGCGCGCAGGCGAAACCGTCCATCCGCGAGGAGACCGCAGAGGCGCGGCCGAAGCTGCTCTTCTTCTACGACCCGACCTCGGGCCGGTCGCGCCGCGCGGAGGGGTTCCTCGCGCAGGTGCTGCAACGGCGACGCAACCACGACACCTTCGACCTTCGGCGTGTCGACGCGCGGTCGCGCGCGGATCTCGCAGGGCGCTGCGGCGTCGAGCGGCTTCCCGCCTTCGTCGTCGTCGAAGGCAGACGGGTGCGCGCGAGGCTCGAGGAGCCGACGGGGTGCGTCGAGATTCGCGAGGCGCTCGCGCGCTGGCTCAAGTAGCGACTACGCGGCCTGGGCCTGCGCGGCGAGGTAGCGGTCGACGGCGGCGGCGCAGCGGCGGCCCTCGTTGATCGCCCACACGATGAGCGACTGACCGCGTCGCGCGTCACCGGCCGCGAACACGCCGTCGGCAGACGTCGCGAAGGTCGGCGCTTTCGCGTTCGAACGCTCGTCCTTCTCGACGCCGAGCTGGTCGAGCACCGACGCCTCGGGGCCGAGGAAGCCCATCGCCAGCAGAACGAGATCTGCGGGGTGGCGCTCTTCGGTTCCCTCGATCGCCTCGAACGGCGGCACGCCGGAGTTTTGCGTCCACTCGATCTCTTGCACGCGACCCTCGCCGACGAAGCGCGTGGTCGAGATCGCGAAGTCGCGGTGACCGCCTTCCTTGAGCGCGTAGGGGATGCGCAGCTTCATCGGCCAGCGCGGCCACGGGGTGATGTCGTCGGGGCGCGAGTGGGGAGGCTCGCCGACGAGCTCGATCTGCGTCACCGACGCAGCGCCCTCGCGATGTGAGTTCGCGACGCAGTCGGCGCCCGTGTCGCCGCCGCCGATGACGATCACGTGCTTGCCCGCCGCCGAGATGACGCGCTCGGGCGTCGGCGCGCCCGCGACGAAGCGGTTGCGCTGGTACAGGTACTCCATCGCGAAGTGCACGCCGTCGAGCTCGCGGCCGGGCACCCGGAGGTCGCGCGGGACGCGCGCGCCGGTGGCGATCACGACCGCGTCGTGCCGCGCGCGCAGCTCCGCAGCGTCGACGTCGCGGCCGACTTCGACGCCGAACCGGAACTCGACGCCCTCGGCGGCGAGCTGGTCGACGCGCCGCTGCACGACGGTCTTCTCGATCTTGAAGTCCGGCACGCCGAAGCGCACGAGCCCGCCGCC
>JAFAHG010000001.1 GCA_019237315.1 Actinomycetota bacterium | reverse complement strand
CGCGACGTGCTTCCCGTCGACGTGAACATCCGCCGCGTGCAGGAGCGGACGCAGCAGACGTTCGACCCCGCGTGCGCACAGGCGCTCTTCGACCTCGGCGCGACGGTCTGCCTCGCACGGATCCCGCGCTGCGGCAAATGCCCGCTCGCCCGCGACTGCCCCTCGCGGGGACGCCGCTACGAACCGCAACGCAAGCAGTCACGCTTCGAGGGCTCCTTCCGCCAGCGCCGCTCGAACGCACTCCGAGCGGTGGCCGGCGGAGGCGATCCGGGCGATCCGGAAGCGGTCGACTCGCTCCTCGCGGACGGCCTCGTCGAGCGCGCCGGCGGCCGGGTCGTACTGCCGGAAACCGGGGTACGCTACGGCTAGTGGCCGGGGAGGGCAACGGAAGCGCCGAAATCGTCAGACGGCTGCTCGAGAACATCGAGACGGTCGTCCACGGCAAGAGCGAGGAGATCCGCCTCGTGCTCTCGGCCCTCGTCAGCGGCGGGCACGTCCTCTTCGAAGACGTCCCGGGCACGGCGAAGACGGTGCTCGCGCGCGCGATCGCGGGGACGATCGAAGACGCCGTCCCGGCGCGCATCCAGTGCACGCCCGACCTGCAGCCGACCGACGTCACCGGCCTCTCGGTCTTCAACCAGGAGACGCGCCACTTCGAGTTCCAGGAGGGGCCGATCTTCGCGAACATCATCCTCGTCGACGAGATCAACCGCGCCATGCCGAAGACGCAGTCCTCGCTCCTCGAGGCGATGGCGGAGCAACAGGTGACGGTCGACGGTGTGACGCGCCGTCTCCCGGACCCGTTCCTCCTCATCGCGACCGAGAACCCGATCGAGTACGAGGGCACGTTCCCGCTGCCGGAGGCGCAACTCGACCGCTTCTTCCTCCGCACGAGCCTCGGCTACCCGGACGAGGAGCAAGAGGTGCGGATCGTGCGCGAGCAGCGACGCGGCCATCCGCTCGACGAGTTGCGGCCAGCCGTCACGAAGGACGAGGTCGCGGAGCTGCGCGCCGCGTGCGAGGACGTCTACGTCGACGAGCTCCTCGACGCGTGGATCGTGCGCCTCGTGCGCGAGACGCGCAACCTGCCCGAGGTCGAGGTCGGCGCATCCGTGCGCGGCTCGCTCGCACTCGTGAAGACCGCCCGCGCATGGGCACTGCTCCACGGCCGCGAGTACGTCGTGCCCGAGGACGTCGAGGAGCTCTTCATCCCCGTGCTCGGCCACCGGCTGATGCTCGCGCCCTCCTACCTCGCGGAGACGCGCAACCTGACGCGCAGCGAGCTGCTCGAGCGCATCCGCCGCCAGTGCCTCGAGCGGGTGCCCGCGCCGAAGCCCGACTGGGTCGCGGACTTCGTAACGTCGTAGTGGGTGCGCGCACCCGCAGCACCTTCCCACTGGTGCCGCGGTACCGCCTTTCCGGCCTGCCCTTCGGCGGCTCGCCGAGCCTTCGCCGCGGGCACGGCACCGACGTCGCGGGCTCGCGCGCGTACGTGCGCGGCGACCCGATCTCCACGATCGACTGGCGTGCGAGCGCGCGACTCTCGACGGCGCGCGGAAGCGACGAGTTCGTGGTGCGCGAGCGCTACGCGGACGAGGCGCCGCGCGTCGTCGTGCTCACGGACCGGCGGCCGTCGATGGGGGTCTACGGCGAGCCGTTCCCGTGGCTCTCGAAGCCCGCCGTCGTTCGCGCTGCGACCGAGGTGATCGTGCAGAGCGCGGAGGCGGCGAACGCCGCGGTCGCCTACCTCGACTACGCGGGGGCCGGCTCCCGCGGCGGCGAGCCGTTCTGGCTCCCGCCGACGGGCCGCGCGATCTGGGAGCGAATCGAGACACGCTACGACGACGCGCCCGACTGCGACGCACCCGAGGACGGGGTGCAGCGCGGGCTCGAGTTCCTGCCACGTTTCCGCGCCGAGCTCTCCTCGGGCACGTTCGTCTTCGTGCTCTCGGACTTCCTCGGGCCGCTGCCGCCGGAGTCCGCGTGGCTCACCGCGGCGGCGCGCCGCTGGGAGGTCGTGCCGGTCGTCGTCCAGGACCCGATGTGGGAGCAGAGCTTCCCTCTCGTCGGCCCGATCGTGCTCCCGCTCGTCGATCCGGGCGAAGGGCGCGTGCTCGAGGTGCGGCTCACGCGCCGCGAGGCGCGCGAGCGACGGCGCGCGAACGAGGAACGGCGCCGCCGGCTGCACGAGGACTTCTTCGCGCTCGGACTCGACCCCGTCGAGCTCGACACGAGCGACCCGGCCGACATCGACCGTGCGTTCCTCGACTGGGCCGAGCGCCGCCGCGACATGAGGGCGAGGCGATGAGCGACCGCCGCATCCTCGCCGTCGGCGGCGCCGTCGCTGCGATCGTCCTCGTCCTGCTCGTCGGCACGGGCCTCGGCTGGTGGAACGGCGCACCGCGTGGCAACGTGCCCGCCCAGAAGCTCGCAATCCGCACGTCGCTGACGCCGAGGCCCGCGTTTTTCGGCGACGAGGTGACCGCAGAGATCGACGTGGACGCCGACACGCGCTTCGTCTCCGCGAAGAGCCTCCGCGTGCTGCCGGCCTTCGACCCGTTCGTCGAGACCCGCGCGCCGACGGTCTCGTCGGTTCGCGCCGGACGCGAGCTGACGGTGCGCTACCGCTACACGCTCCAGTGCTCGTCCGACGCGTGCGTGCCGGTCGGAAAGCCGCTCGCGGTGAAGCTACCGTCGGTGACGGTGACGGCCGGCGCCCTCAGGTCGACGGCGACATGGCCGCCGACGGAGATCGTGTCGCGCCTGCAGCCTCGCGATCTCGCGTCGTCGCCGCATTTCCGCACGCCGCGCGCGCTGCCTGCTCCCGCGTACTCGGTCTCGCCGAACCTGCTCGCCGACGTGCTCACCGGCGTCGCGGCCGCGCTCGCACTCGGTGCCGCTGCGCTCGGCGGCGTCGAGTTCGTCCGCTTTCTCGAGCACCGCCGCCGCCGTCGCACCGTCCGGCTGACCCCGCTCGAAGCTGCGCTCGCCTACACGCGTGACGCTGCGCGACGCCCCGACCCAGCCGACCGGCGGAAGGCGCTCGCCCAGCTCGCGCGCGTCGTCGACGACGACGGCATCGACGCAGTCGCATGGGCCGCAGAGGACCCGTCACCCGAGCGCGCGCTCTCCCTCGCGGACGAGGTCGAGCAGCGGTGAACGCGATCCCGTACTCCGGCGCACGCGTCTTCGACCGCATCGCGGCCCGCACGACCGTCGTCCGCGTCGTGCTCGCAGCCGTCCTGGTCGCGCTCACGCTCTCCGCCGCCGCGGCGGCGCGACACCCGCAGCTGAACAAGCAACCGTTCATCGCGTCGAACGCAGGCGGCATGCTCGTGCTCGACCTCTCGGCCAGCATCTCGTCGGACACGTTCTCGCGGATCGGCCAGACGCTCACCGACATCGCCGCGCGCGGCGGACGCTACGGCCTCGTCGTCTTCTCGTCGACCGCGTACGAGGCGCTGCCGCCCGGAACGCCCGCATCCGCGCTGCGGCCGCTGATCCGCTACTTCAGGCTGCCGACGAACGTCCCGCCGGGTGAGCAGCCGACCTACCCGGTGAACCCGTGGACGAACTCGTTCACCGGAGGCACGCAGATCGCGCTCGGCCTCGATCTCGCGCGCCAGATCGAGGTCGCAAACCACGCGAAGCATCCGGCGGTCGTTCTCGTCAGCGACCTGCAGGACGACCCGAACGATCTCGACCGCCTGACGACGGTGCTCGGCGAGTACAAGGCGCACAAGATCGCGCTCACCGTCATCCCGCTGAACGCCGCGCAGAACGACCTCGCGCGGTACGTCGGGATCGCGACCAAGATCATCCCCGCGGAGCTGCCGGCACAGAACCCGTCCGCGGGTGCACCGCCGCATGCGAGCTTCCCGACGTGGCTCGTCGTGCTCGCAGTCGCGGCAGCGGCCCTGCTCGGAATGAATGAGATCCGCGCCGCACGCCTGCGCTGGGGGACCGCATGAGCCGCGTTCGCATCGCGCTCGCAACGGTCACGCTCGTGCTTGCGATTCTCGTTGCGCTCTTCGCCGCCGACCTGCGGAGCTGGCACGCAGCGGTGCAGGTCGGCGACGTCCGCTACGAGCAGGACCACGCCGGCGTCGCGTGGAAGGCCTCGACGCTCCTTCCGGCGAGCCTCTCGCGCGGCGCGCTCGGGATCTCAGGCGATCTGGCGGTCCGCCGTGCGGCGACGCAGTTCGCGTACGTGCGCACCCTCGGGAACGGCGTCGACAACGGCTACTCGGAGTCGCAGCGCCGCGCCGCGCTCGAGACGACGCTGACGAACCTCGCCGGCAGCGGCGACCGCCGAC
>JAFAHG010000041.1 GCA_019237315.1 Actinomycetota bacterium | reverse complement strand
CGTCGAGCGCGGCTCGCGCCGGCCCCAGGGCGCTGCAAGCGCCGCGCGCGCGAACGCGGACGGCACGCGCGCGGCGAGCGCGTGCGCGCGGTAACGCTCGTAGCCGCCGAACACCTCGTCGCCTCCGTCGCCGACGAGCGCGACCTTCACGTGACGGCGCGTCTCCTCGCACACGAGCAGCGTCGGGAGCGCCGCCTCGTCGCCGAACGGCTCGTCGAAGGCACGCGCGACGCGCTGGACGAGATCCGGGGAGGGGTCGACCTCGACTTCCTCGTGCCGTGTGCCGAACCGCTGTGCGACGGCGCGGGCGTACGTTCGCTCGTCGTAGCGGGCATCCGGAAAGCCCACAGTGAAGGTCCGGACCGGTTCGGCCGAGGCCTCGGCCATCGCCGCGACGACGACCGACGAGTCGACGCCGCCGGAGAGGAGGGCCCCGAGCGGGACGTCCGCGACGAGCCGGCGGCGCACTGCTGCGGCAACCTCCTCGCGCACGCGTGCGACCGTCGCCTCCTCCGGCGCCGGTCGCGGCGACCAGTAGCGGTGCATCGTGACCGCCCCGTTCTCGATCACCGCAAGGGACCCCGGCTCGACCTGTTCGACCGCACGGAATGCGGAGCGCGGGACGTACTGCAGCGCCAGGAACGCGTCGAGCTGCGTCAGGTCGACCTCGCGCGGGAACCGCGGCAGCTGCAGGAGCGCCTTCGCCTCGGATGCGAACGCGAAGGTCCCGTCGGGCAGCCACGCGTAGACGATCGGCTTCTTGCCGAGCCGGTCGCGTGCGAGGACCAGTCGCTCTGCGTTCCGGTCCCAGAGCGCGATCGCGAACATCCCGTCGAGTCGCTCGACGAAGTCGAGCCCCCATTGCTCGTACGCGTGCGGGATCAGCGGCGTGTCGCCGGTGCCCCTGATCTCGTGACCGAGCGATTCGAGCTCACGGCGTAGCTCGGGGAAGTTGTAGAGCTCGCCGTTGAACACGCAGACGACGTCGCCGCGCTCGCTCGTCACCGGCTGGTCGCCTGTCCTGAGGTCGACGATCGCGAGGCGCCGGTAGCCGAGCACGCAGCGGCCGAAACCCGCGACGGCACCGTGGTCTGGGCCGCGATGTACGATCGCCGCGTTCATGCGCTCGACCAGATCCGGGTCCGGCGCGTCCCTGCCGAGGAGTCCGCAAATCCCGCACATGCCCGGTACGCAAGGCTACGCGGTCGTCTCCTGTCACGTCGAACGTCCCCTCGACGACCGTGTGTGGGAGCGCTACGTGGCGCTCTTGAGGCGCCGGCCAGGCGGCTTCCCGATCACGTCGCTGCTGCGCGCGCCGTTCCAGGGCGAGGACCGCGCGCTCTTCCTCGAGCGCGCGCGCGAGGCGTCGTCGCTCGGCCCGTTCGGGCATCACACGCACTGGACGTCGCCGACCGATGCGCGGCCGACCGGCGGCGACCCGGCGCGGCGTGTCCTCGACGAGGGACGATGGTTGCGCGAGAACGGGCTCGACGCGCGCTTCTACTGCGGCGGCAACTGGTACGTGGACGAGGCGCTGCTCGGCGTCGTCGCGGAGCTCGGCTACGCCGACACCACGGCGACGGCGTGGCAGCCGCGCTTCCTGCCGGCCGCGACGCTCGACCAGCCGGCATGGATCCGCGTCGGCGCACGCCGCGTGCTCGAGCTGCCGACGACGCATTCGCTCGGCGCGCTCGCCCGCGCCCTTGCGGGACCGCTGCCGCGGGTCGTGCACATGCACTTCCACGACTACGAGCTGCTCGACACGAGGCGGAGTGCAGCGCTCGCAATCGTCTTGCGCATGCTTGCGCGCCGGCGGCGGCCCGTCGAGCTCGGCGCGCTCACCGCCGAGCGTGCGGTCGAGTGGGCTGACGTATGCGCCGCCTGATCCTCGTCGGCGCGGTCGTCGTCCTCGCGGGGTGCGGCGGTCAGCGTCAGTTCCGCGTCGGCGGACTGCCCGTCCGCGAGCTCGGGGTCACGTACCGGCTGGCGGATGGGACCGAGCACCGGCTTACGAGCGTGCGCTCTCGGCGCGGTGATGTCTACGTCGTCTCGACGGACGAGCGCGGCCGGACGGCGACCGTCGCAGTCGAGCGGAGCGGGGCGACGATCCGGATCTCGGTGCAGCTGAACCCGGCGAAGGGTGTCGCAGAGGTGCACGACGCGTTCGCCGCGAGCGCGCACGACCATTTCCTCGGCGGAGGCGAGCACGCGGACTACGTCGACCTGCGCGGCCGCATCGTCCCGGTGGAGGTGTCGTACGTCTGCTCGTCCGCGCCCATTCCGTACTTCGCGAGCACTGCGGGCTGGGGACTGCGTCTCGCGACGGAGAACGTCGCCGGGCTTGCGTTCCCCGAGTCCTCGGGTGGAAGCGGGTGCACGTTCGACTCGGCGCAGCAGTGCACCTTCCCGGCGTTGAAGGACCGTGTCGAGGTGTGCGTGCTCGGTGCGCGGCTCGACGAGGACGTCTACGCGGGTTCGCCGGCCGCCGTCCTGCGCGCATACGAGGACGACGTCGGCGCGCCGCGCGTGCCGCCCCGGTCGGAGCTCGAGCTCGTCAAGTGGCGCGATGTCGTCAACCGACCGAGCGACCTGATCGAGGACGTGACGAAGCTCCGCGCCGCCGGCGTGCCGATCGGCTGGGTGCTGCTCGACAACCCGTGGGAGCCCTGCGTGGGCACGCTTCGGTTCGACACGCGACGTATCCCCGATCCGGCCGCGCTCGTGCGAACGCTGCATGCCCTCGGCGTCAAGTTCATGCTCTGGGTCTCGCCGAAGGACATCTGCGTGAACTACCCGGCTGACGATCTCGTCGGGCCACGCGGCCACCAGGTCGTCGCGCTGTGGCGTCCGGCAGCTGCGCGTCTGTTCGAGTCGCGCCTGCGCCGCGTGTTCGCGATCGGCGTCGACGGCGTGAAGGGCGACCGCGGCGACGAGGTCGAACTCGGGTCGCGGCAGAACGCGTACCCGCTGCTGTTCGCGCGTGCCGTCCTCTCGGCGCTCAAGCCCGGCGCCGCAGGGATCTTCCGCGCAGCGACCGTCGGTTCGCAGAGCGTGCTGCCGGGCATGTGGGCAGGAGACCAGTCCGGCGACTTCGTCGGGCTGCAGGCTGCGATCCGCGACGGCGTGTCGGCGGGGATGAGCGGCTTTCCGACGTGGGGCTCCGACACCGGCGGCTACTCGACGTCGCCGACGGCGGAGGTCTTCGCGCGGTGGGCGCAGTTCTCCGCCATGACGCCGGTGTTCGAAGTGGGCGGGACGGGCGCCAACGCGACACCGTGGACGCTCGGCGCCGGCGCGATGTCCGCGTTGCGCGACACGGCCGTCCTCCACTACGAGCTCTTCCCGTATCTCTACGGGCTGCTCGAACGGCACGAGCCGGTGCTGCGCTCGCTCGGCTACGCGTTCCCCGCCGACGAGGCCGCCTGGCAGGCGGACTTCGAGTTCATGGTCGGCTCTGATCTGCTCGCGGCGCCGGTCGTCGGTCCCGGCACGACGCCGCGTGTCTACCTGCCGCGCGGATCGTGGATCGACCTCTACACGGGCGCCACCGTAGAAGGGCCGGCCAACTTCGTGCGGCCGACGCCGCTCTCCCAGTTCCCGCTGTACGTGCGCCCGGGTGCCGTCGTGCCGTTCGACATGCGCACAGCGTCCTCGTGGTGGGGGGCCGACGAGTTGACGCATCCCGGCCGGGCCGGATACCTCGTCACCGCAGGCGCCGCGGTCGACCTGCGCGGGCAGCCGCGTGACGTGCAGCTCTTCGTACCCGCGCCCGCGCGACCCGCACGCGTGTCGCTGGGAGGGCGCGCGGTGGCGTGGACGTGGAATGCGGCGCCGCTCCCCGGGGTCGTCGTTCGGCTGCACGGCCCGACCGTGCGGGGCGAGATCGTGCTCCGCGGGGCGTAGGCTTTCTCCGTGGCCACCGAGCCCGTTCCGCCGCAGCCGGTTCAGGAGGACGTGCGGGCCGCGCGGCCGTATCTCCTCACGCGCAACCCGCTGAAGACCGCCGCGCGGCGACTCGTCAGCGTGGCGGGTCTCGTGGTGGTCGACCTCGCGGGGCTCGTGATCGGGCTCTACCTCGCACTCGCGTTTCGCTCGCTCCTCTTCGACCCGCGGCCGATTCTCTGGAACCTCCTCTGGCAGCACGAGACCGACTGGCTGTCGTTCCTGACGCTGCTCCTCGTGCTCGTCTTCTGGCGGAACCGGTTGTACGCGCCGCGTGAAGTGCGCGAGGGCCCGGGACGCGTGGTCGCGTCCGTCGCGCTCGTCGCGCTCCTCGCGCTCGTGTTCGCGATCGGTACCGGACAGCACTTCACGACGTTCGGACTGTACGTCGTCTCGGCGCTGCTCGTGGCGACGCTGATCAGCGTGTTCCGCTGGAGCTACGAGACCGCGAGCGGCGCGGCGATGCGTTCGTTCGGCGTGCGCCGGCGCGCTTTGCTCGTCGGCGAGGCGGAGCAGGTCGCGCACCTGAAGCGCGTCCTCGGCGCGAGTCGCGGCGGGATCGATTACGACTTCGTCGGCGAGGTGCCGCTCGGCGCGGCGGTCGCGAACTCGCTCGCGGGCGCCGTCGTCGACGAGCTGATCGTCGCGGACGCCGGTCTCGACGAGGAGCGGTTGCTCGGGCTCGTCGAGGCGGCTCACCGTCGCGGCGTCAAGGTGCGGGTGGCCCCGCGTACGACGGAGCTCCTCGTCGAGCGCGGCGAATACGTGCCGGGCCAGGCGGTGCCGCTCTTCGAGCTGCGGCCGCCGACGTTCGCGGGGAGCGACTGGGTCGTCAAGCGCTCCTTCGATCTCGTGGTGTCGGCGTTGCTCGTCGTCGTCGGTGCGCCTCTGTGGCTCCTGATCGCGCTGCTGATCAAGCTCGATTCGCGCGGCCCGGTGTTCTACGCGGATGCGCGTGTCGGCCTCGGCGAGCGGGAATTCGGGATGTTCAAGTTCCGGACGATGGTGGCGGACGCCGCGCGTGCGCAGTCGGCGCTCGAAGCGGCGAACGAGGCGAGCGGCGCGCTCTTCAAGATCCGTCGCGATCCGCGCGTCACGCGCGTCGGACGGGTGCTGAGGCGGTACTCGATCGACGAGATGCCGAACGTGCTCAACGTGCTGCGGGGCGAGATGTCGCTCGTGGGCCCGCGGCCGCTGCCGCTTCGCGACTACGCGCGGCTCGAGCCGTGGCATCGCCGCCGCTCGAACGTGCTGCCGGGGATGACGGGCCTGTGGCAGATCGCCGGCCGCAGCGATCTCTCGTTCGACGACCTCGTGCGCCTCGACTTCTACTACCTCGAGAACTGGTCGCTCTGGATCGACGTGACGATCCTCCTCAAGACCGTTCCGGCGGTGCTGGCGAGCCGCGGCGCCTACTGAGTTGCCGAAAGGTGCCAGAGGGACAGCTCTGGCACCGTGTGACCGGTGAAGGTCCTCTTCGTCACGCAGCAGTTCGACCCCGACGACCCGAATCTCGGCATCGTCGTCGCGCAGGTGGAGGCGATCGCTCGCCGTGTCGACGAGGTGGTAGTCGTTGCGGAGCGGGTCGTCGCGTCGGCCCTGCCGGCGAACGCTCGCGGGTATTCGTTCGCCTCGCGCACACAGGCGGGTCGCGGTGCGAAGCTCGTGGCGGCTGTCGTCCGCGAACTGCGCGGCCTCGACGCGGTGATCGCGCACCAGATTCCCCTGTACGCGATCGTCGTCGCGCCGGTGGTGCGGCCCGCGCGCATCCCGCTCGTGTTGTGGTGGTCGCACTGGAAGATGGACGCGGTCGTTCGCGTGGCCGAGGTTGCGTCGACGAAGGTGGTGACGGTCGGCCCGACGACGTTCCCGCGCGAGTCGCGCAAGGTCGTGACGATCGGCCAGGCGATCGACGTCGACCGCTTCGCGGTCGACCGCATACCCCACGAAGGAACGCAGGCCGTGGTGATCGGCCGCTACTCGCCGGCGAAGGGCGTCGACACGATCGTGCGCGCAGTCGCGCAGGTGCCGGAGCTTCGCCTCGACGTCTACGGCCCGGCGCCGAACGACGAGGCGCGCCGGGAGCGAGACTCGCTCGAGCGACTCGTGCAGGAACTCGGCGTAGCCGACCGCGTCGCCCTGCACGGACCGCTGACGCGCGACGAGGTGGTCGACGTGCTGCGGCGCGCCGACGTGCTCGTGAACAACGCACCAGGCGGCGCCGACCGCATCGTGTACGAGGCGGCGGCCGCAGGCGTACCTGTCCTTGCCTCGAATCCAGCACACGACGACCTCCTCGATCCCGAGGCGTTCTTCGCGAGGGACGACGTATCGGGGCTCGCCGCGAAGCTGGCGACCGTTGACCGCAATGCAGGGGAGCACCTGCGCGCGCGCGTGCGCCAGAACCACTCGGTCGAGTCGTGGGCCGACGGCCTGTTGCGGTTGGCGCTCACACCGCCGTAACGCGCTCCTGCGACACTACGAGGCCGTGCGCGCTCCCACGATCCTCTGTGTCGCGTCGGCCGTCGACCTCGACTTCCGCTACGGCTGCACCCCTGCTTGGTGGCAGCTGTGGAAGGGGTTGTACGAAGAAGGTGTCGACCTCGTCGTCGCTCCCTACCGCGGACGCCCCGTCGACTCGCCGTGGTGGCGGACGGCGCCGAACCCCGCCTACCTCGAAGGCGAGTCATTCGCCCGTGCGCGCGACGCGGTCGCGCGGCTGAAAGGTGACCGGTACCTGCGGCGTGAGGAGCACCATCCCGAAGACTCGCTCGGCGACCGCATGACGCGCGAGGCGATCTGGCGCTTCGTCACACCGCGCTGGCGCCGTCATCTCGAACAGCTGGTCGAACACGAGCGTCCGGAGGCCGTGATCGTGTTCACCGTTCCGATGGCGCACTTCCGCGGTATCCCCACCGCGTTGCGCGAGCGGTTCGGCATCCCGGTCGCCTACTACGACGGCGATGTGCCCATGAGTCTGCCCGAGTACGGCGGCATGGACACCGGGTTCAACTACTACCACGGCGCTGATCCCGGCGAGTACGACGTCGTGCTGTCGAACTCGGAGGGTGGGCTCGATCGACTGCTCGAGCTCGGTGCACGCCGAGCCGAGAGCGTCTTCTGGGCCGCAGACCCCGAGTTCTTCTCGCCCCAACCCGTGGAGAAGGAGGTCGACGTCTTCTTCTACGGACACAGCGACAAGTTCCGTCGCGACTGCCTGAGCTCGATGATCGCGCAGCCTTCACGCGAACTGCCGGACGTCGATTTCGCGCTCGGCGGCTACGACTTCCGGTTCGACACCGGTGCCGCGCGCGAGCTCGGTGACGTGCCGTTCAATGCGTTTGCGCGTGCCATCTCCGCAGCGCGTATCAACCTCAACGTGACACGAAGGCCGCACGCGACGCTGTACGCGTCCTCGACTTGCCGGCCCTTCGAGCTCGCCGCAGCAGGTGCCGCGGTCGTCTCGAACCCGGTCGAGGGTCTGGAGCGGTGGTTCGACGCTGGCAGCGAGATGCTGGTCGTCCACGACGGCGCCGAAGCAGTCGCGGCATATCGCGAGCTGCTCAACGATCCCGCCCAGGCTGAAGACCTGGGCCGTCGCGCACGCGAACGTGTCCTGGACGAGCACACCTACCGCCACCGCGCGCGCCGGCTTCTGTCGCTCCTCGACCTGCAGGTCGGAGCACATGTCGACTGATCCCCGTGAGGAGACATTTGCTCCGAGGAGTCGCATCGCGATTGTTC
>JAFAHG010000033.1 GCA_019237315.1 Actinomycetota bacterium | reverse complement strand
CCGCACCCTCGGGACGACCGGCGTGCAGGTGAGCCCGCTCTGCCTCGGCGCGATGATGTTCGGCGCGTGGGGCAACACGGACCGCGACGAGTCGATCCGCATCATCCACCGGGCGCTCGACGCGGGGATCAACTTCGTCGACACCGCCGACGTCTACTCGCGCGGCGAGTCGGAGGAGATCGTTGCGAAGGCGCTCGAGGGGCGGCGAGAAAACGTCGTGCTCGCGACGAAGGCGCACGGCACGATGGGCGACGACCCGAACGAGCGCGGCAACTCGCGGCGCTGGCTGATCCGCGAGTGCCACGCAAGCCTGCGCCGTCTCGGCACGGATTGGATCGACCTGTACCAGATCCACCGCTGGGACGCGGACACCGACCACGACGAGACGCTCGGCGCACTGACCGATCTCGTGCGCGCGGGCAAGGTGCGGTACATCGGCTCGTCGACGTTCCCCGCGAGCGAGATCGTCGAGGCGCAATGGACGGCCGAGCGGCGTGGCCGCGAGCGCTACGTCTGCGAGCAGCCGCCGTACTCGCTGCTCGTCCGCGGTGTCGAGTCGGAGGTGCTGCCCGTGTGCGCGCGTTACGGGATGGGCGTGATCACGTGGAGCCCGCTCGCGGGCGGCTGGCTCTCGGGTCGCTGGCGCAAGGGGAAGGACACGCCCGACAGCACGCGCGCGGAGCGGCTCCCCGGCCGGTACGACCTCTCACGCCCGGAGAACCAGCGCAAGCTCGACGCCGTCGAGCAGCTGGCGCAGCTGGCCGACGACGCGGGCATCCCGCTGATCCGTCTCGCGATCGCGTTCGTGCTCCGTCATCCCGCGGTGACCTCGGCGATCATCGGGCCGCGCACGATGGAGCACCTCGAGAGCCAGCTCGGCTCGGACGAGGTCGAGCTCGACGCGGCGCTCCTCGACCGCATCGACGAGATCGTCCCGCCCGGAACGACGTTCAGCCTCGCCGACGCCGGCTTCACGCCGCCCGCGCTCGCGGACGCGAGCCTGCGCCGCCGTCCTTCCGCGTAGCCCGTCGACTCACCGGCGGATCGCGGCCGCTAGCAGCTGAAGGAGCCGCTCACCGGGACCTTCGTCGTCCCGGCGGCCCACGTGACGACACCGGCGATGCTGCCACCCTTGCGGTTCGCCATGAGCTTCAGCGTCATCGTCTCGCCGATGTACTGCTTCCCGTTGCGCGCGATCTGGAGCGTCGCGGTGCCGCCGTGCGGCCCGGCGATGAGCTGGAACGAGTCGGGCGGCGGCTTCGAGGTCACGCCCGCGACGGCGGCACCGAAATTCAGTCCGAAGTTCGAGTTCGTCTTCACGCATTGACCGTTCTTCAGCGCGAGACGGGCGGAGCCGAAGTGGATCGTCGCCTTCGCGGAGCCGCACGCGATCAGCACGTCGACGCCGTTGACGGTTCCGGGATGCGGACACGTCGCGGACGTCCTCGCGGACACCGGCGCCACCGCGACCGACGCAGCAGCCCACGCCGCTGCGAAGACCCCCCACATCCTCGGCACGCCGGAAGCCTAGCGCGGATCGATTTGACGTCCGCCTTACCGAGCCCTAACAGGAGCCGCGACCTCGGGGAGGACAATGGTTCGCATGAAAAGACTGACTCAGCTGGCCGCCATCGCATTCGTCGCCGCCGCGACCGTTCCGGTCGCTGCCCTTGCCGACGACCCGCTTGCGACGGTCCAGGCCGACATCACGCAACTCCAGACAGACGTCAAGACGAAGCACGACACGGTCCTCGCGGACGCCCAGGCGCTGACGGCCGACGCGCAGAAGCTCGCCGGGTCCGACAAGGCCACGGCGCAGGCGACGATCAAGTCCGACCTGCAGAAGCTCTCGGGCGACTGGAAGTCGCTGCTCGCGGTTTGCCTGAGCGACCGCCAGAAGCTGCACACCGACATCGCGGCTGCGAAGAGCGCAGGCGCGAAGGCGAGCGACATCAGGCCGCTCGTCCAGACCGCCAATCAGCAGATCCGCGCCTCGAACGAGGACATGCGGGCCGGCGTCAAGTCCGCACACGACGCCGTGGTCGCGCTGCGGCAGAGCTACAAGCAGGCGGGGAAGACGGCTCCGTCGACCACCACGCCGCCGGCGTCTCCGGCCGGGGCCGCACCCGTCACTGCCTGACTTTCCCTCGGCAGGGGGTTGCAGTCGACACTGCAACCCCCTATCGTGGAGAGATAGGGGTCCCGGCGTCTGCGGCCTTTCCGCCGGCCCTCGTCACCGAACGATGTTGACACGGAGCACATTGGGCCTCGTCATCGTCGCGCTCGTCTGCGCGGCAACCGTTTCGGCGCGACGAGACGCGCCGCCCGCCCCCTTTGCGAAGAAGGACACCACGGCCGTCTTCCTGCAGGGCGACCTTCCGGCCGGCTCGACCGGTGCCGCCGCGACCGTCCTGAACCGCGGCCACGACGAGACCGCATACGTCCTCGGGGGCGAAGGAAGTAGCGCCGTCCTCGCCGGCCCCGACCCCGCACACCTGCGCCGCGTCGCGACGCTGCCGAACAACATCTCCTTCGGTGCTGCGTTCGGGTTCGGCCTCTTCAACACGGTCTACCTCGTCGGCGGACAGGTGAACGGCACGGTGACCTCCACGATCTACGCGCTCGACGCGGCGACGAACAAGATCTCCGTCGTCGGCCGGTATCCGTTCCCGCTCTCGCAGGCGGTCGACGTCCAGGGTGAGGGCGCGCACTACCTCGTCGGCGGGTGGACCGGGACGGCGTACTCGCAGGCGATCCGGCGCTTCTTCGCGCCGAACGACATCCCGGTATACGCCTACCTCCCGCAGGGGTTGATCGCGCCCGCCGCCGCGCTCTACGGCGGCAACATCATGTACGTCGCAGGCGGGCTCGCGACCTCCGGGCCGACGCGCGACGTCTACCGCGTGGCGCTCCTGACGGGGAAGGTGCAGCACATCGGGCTGCTGCCGCAGCCGACGACCCACGCCTTGATGGTCTACTCGCACGGGAAGCTCTACGTGCTCGGCGGCTACGTCGGCCCGACGAACAAGCGCAAGGCCTCGCGCCAGATCGTCGAGATCGATCCCGACACCGGCGCGACGAAGGTCGTCGGAGAGATGAAGCGCCCGCTGCTCGGCACCGTGAGTCCGCGGTTCCAGCGCGGCGTCCTCTCGGTCGACGGCGCGCATCGGACCGCCTTCACGCTGGCGCTGCGGTTCCATCCGGGGAAGAACACGCCGCTACTCGGACCGCCCGGGCCCGCAGGACCGCCGGGGCCGCGGGGCCACAACGGGACCTCCGGGAAGCGCGGAGCGTCGATCTTGCACGGAAGCGGCGCACCGCGTGCCTCGACAGGCGCCGACGGCGACTTCTACCTCGATCCCACAACCGACACCCTCTACGGACCGAAGGCCAACGGCCACTGGCCGATGCCGGGCCTGAGCCTGAAGGGTGACCAGGGGCCGAAGGGGAACACGGTCCTGACCGGCTCGGGCGCCCCGACGGGCGGCACCGGTTCGACGGGCGACGTCTACATCGACACGACGAACTACGTGCTCTACGCGCCCAAGGGCCCGAACGGCTGGCCGACCGGCGTGAGCCTCGTCGGTCCTCAGGGCGCCACCGGCCCGGCTGGCTCGGGCGGCGGTTCCGACTCCGACCCGTACGTGGCGCTCTCGCCCACGACGTCGGCGGCCTCGACGATCACCTACGGTGCCGCGTCCGTCCAGACGATCCTGCAGATGGCCTCGTCGCAGAGCGCCTCGCCGTTCACGATCAACACGAGCGGAGGCAGCTCGGTCTTCAGCGTCGGCACCGGCGGCGCGGTGACGGAAGGCGGCGCGCTGACGGTGAGCTCGGGCGGCGCGACGATCGACGGCTCGGTGACGCTCGGCAACACGTCGAACAGCACCGTGACGATCGCTCAGACCGGCGTCAGCAACTCGGCGGCGATCAAGAACGTGCTCTCGTTCACCCAGGACGTCACGGTCGGCGCCGTCAATACGACGTCGTGCAAGATCGTCTCGGTGTCCGGTCTGACCGGTGTCAGCGCAGGCGACCCGATCTTCGCGGGCTTCGTGAACAAGAGCGGCACCGCGATCGACTCC
>JAFAHG010000054.1 GCA_019237315.1 Actinomycetota bacterium | reverse complement strand
ATCCAGTGGCAGAACCCGTCGCTCGAGCTGTCGAGGTAGACGGTGCCGTCGGTCGTGAGGCCGACGAGCGCAGAGCCGTCGGACAGATCGGCGCTCGCGGCACCCGCGAGACCGAGCGAGAACGCGGCGACGACTGCGCCTGTTGCGATGCGGAACGATCTGGAGTTCATGGAGGGTCCCCCTGTTCGGAGAGGCGATGACTACGTTGCGTCGCAGTCTCCGCCGCCGCGTATGCCGCTCATTCGCCGCGCGTAACCGGCCGGTAAAGAACGGCGTAAGGCGCCGGTAAAGAGGTGTCAGACGACGGCGGCGTAGCGGCCACGGCGCACGACGCGTGCGCAACCGGGCGGACGCTGGGGATCGCCGAGCAACGCCGCGTCGCGAAGGAAGTGCCGCTCCTGCACGAGATTCGCGAGCCGCACGCGCTCCACGTCGAAGCCGCCTTCGCGGAGGTAGGACACGGCATGCCGTCGCGCGAGCCGCGTGTCGGCGGCGATCACCGCGAAGAGCGTGCGGCAAGGCACTCGCTCGGGCACCGCGAGCCCGAGCTCGGGGTCGTGCGGCAGATACCACTCGAGCGGCGAGCGGAAGTCGAAGAAATCGCCGAACACGGCGATCGGCTGCGGTGCATGCCAGCCCTCCGCGACGAGCGCGTGCGCGATCGCGTTGTACGGCGTCGTCGGGAGGCTCTGGCTCCACGCATATCCGGCGACGACGAGCACGACGACCACGGAGCTCGAAACCGCTCGTGCGAACGGCGACAGAAGCGCGAGACCACCCACGAGAACGAGCGCGAAGAAGGGTCCGGTCTCGATGAGGTTGCGGAACGCGAAGATGCGCAGCCCGAGGAGCCAGAGCAACCCGGCCGCGACCATCGGGCCGAGTGCGAGCACGGCGTAGCAGCGAGCATGACGCGAGTGGCACCGCAGACGCCACGCCGACGCGAGCACGAGAGCGAACACGGCAAGCCGCACGACCGCGCCGCCGACCCCGGACAGCTGGAACGGCCAGAACATCCGCATCGGAACCGAGAGAACGCTGTCGAGCGCGAACGCGCCGATCCACCAGATGTGGTCGTGCGCGTACTGGCTCAACGCAAGCGGGACGACCGCGAGCGAGACGGCGGCGCCCATGAGGACGGCGGCCAGCACGCGGCGTCGCACGGCAGCCGCATCCGCTTCCCAGAGCAACCACACGACTCCTGCCGCCAGCGTCAGCAGGAAGAAGTAATGCGTCGCGTCGCCGGCAGCGGTGCAGCACGCAAGCGCAGCGAGCCTCCACCGCGTCGGCCGGGTCACCGACGACTCGAGCAGCCAGGCGAACACGACCGAGAGGAACGTCAGGAGCGCGTACGCGCGCAGCTCGTGCGCGTGCTGGGCGAACTGCGAGCCGCACGCGACGATCAGCCCGGCGACCACGGAGAGCGTGCGACCGGCGACACGCCGAGCCAGAGCGACGACGGCTGCGGCGGTCGCCCCGATCGCCGCGACCGAGACCAACCGCACCTCCACGATCGAGAAGCCGGCTCGATGTACGACCCACCCCAACGCGTACCAGAGCGGCGGGGTCGACTCCGTCTGCCCGACCCGGTGCACCAGAGCTGCGAGCGTCGGCTCGCCGAGGATGCGCGCCGACGCGACCTCGTCCTGCCACAGCGGGTCGTGCAGCGCGTGCGGCAGAGCCAACAGCGCGGCCCCGAGCCCGACCAGGAGACCCGGAAGCGCCTGCCGCAGACGCGAGGAGCGGAGCGGCACCCCGAGAGGTTAAGCGATCCGGGGAGGCCGCAGGTGCGGGCCCTCAGGAAACGTGTTCTCCGGACGAGAACGGGCATAGAGACAGAGGGTGGTCACGTTCCTCGGGTGGGTTCTCTTCCGCCGGTCGCTCGCCGGAACGGACGGCTGGCGCGCCGCGAACTACGCATTCCTTGCAGCGGCGATCTTCGAGCTCGCCTTCTCCGCTTTCGTCCTCTACCTCGTCTACGGACTCGTCCGCGCCGGCGTGGCCTGAAGTCGTAACCTGTCGCGATGGGATTCGAGCAGTATCACGAGCCGGCCGCCGAGCTCCCCGCGGAAGCACGGACGTTCGCGCGGATGATCGCGTCGCTCACGGAGGAAGCCGAGGCGATCGGCTGGTACCAGCAGCGACTCGCGCTCGAGCCCGACGAGCAGGCGCGCGCGATCATGGCGAACGCCCAGGAAGAGGAGTTCAAGCACTTCGGAATGGACCTCGAGTTCCTGCTGCGCCGAACCCCGAAGTGGCGGGCTGCGCTGCGCGCAATCCTGTTCACGGACGGCGACATCGTCGAGGCCGGCGAGCGGGGCGAAGCGGCCGAGTAGCCGGCCTCAGCCGCGCCGCATGCTCGCGTGCACATAGGCGGCGACCGCCCGCACCTCGCCGGGCGAGAGCCGCACCGGCATCGCGCGTGTGAAGCTCGCCAGGTCGGCGAGGCTCATCGAGACAACCGCGAGGTCGCCGCCGGCGACGGCGGTTTCGTGACCGGTGAGGGTGTGGCACGAGCTGCAGTCGCGCGTGAAGATCGCGCGCCCGCGGTCGAGCGCGGTCGGCCCGCCGCACCCGGCCGCCGCGATCGTGAACGTCGTCAGCACGAGTGCGCCGACGACGGGCTTCATCGCCGCGCTTCTCTCGTCCGACCCGTCGCCGGGACGTCGGCGTCGTGCCGGCCCCCCACGAGGTCCGCGAGCGCGTGACGCAGACGTTCCGCGCGCGAATGCTCCGGATCGAAACGCTGCCGCGCGCGCTCGAGCTTCGTGGAGTCGGCGCGGTAGAAGATCGCCGCCCACACCGACGCGGGACGCGCGAGGCGCAACGCGCCCACGAGCCCGACCGGCGGCAGGAAGATCGTCAGCAGGCCGAGGACGAGCCTGCCCTTGAGGCACGTGACGACCGACAGGACGATGTTCACGGCGACGATCGCGAACCCGACGGCACGCGGGATCTCGCTGTGGTCGTGGATCCCGAACGGCGAGATGCCGACGAGGAGGAGGAAGCCGAGCATCATCCACATGAGGCTCACCTCGAGCGACCTCCGCCCGGCGGCCGACCAGTACACGTCGTGCAGATGGAGCGAGAGCGCGAACTCGTCGAGAACGAGCGCGGCGCCCGCGCCGAACACGACGGCGAGGAGCTCGCGTCCGAACTCGCCCGGCCGGAGCGAGATGTCGAGCATCCCCGTCACGAGCACGAGCACGATCCCGACGACGAGGTGGTGCACGTGCACGTCGCCGAGCCGGCCGCTGCGCCAGCCGCGCACGCGGGCGATCCTCGTCCACGCGCGCGTCGCCGCGAGCGTGACGAACGACGCGGCGAGAAGCAGGAGCAACGGCTCGCGTCCCGCGAGACCGAAGCGGTGGATCTCGACCGGATCGAACCTCAAGCGCCCATCGCGTCGACCATGGCCTCGCCGAAGCCGGACGTCGAGACCTCGGTCGCGTCCGGCATCAGTCGCGCCAGGTCGTACGTCACGATCTTCTTCTCGATCGTGGTCTCGAGCGCGCGGATCACGAGGTCCGCAGCTTCGCGCCAGCCGAGGTGGCGCAGCATCAGCTCTGCGGAGAGGATCAACGAGCCTGGGTTGACCTTGTCCTGCCCGGCGTAGCGCGGCGCGGTGCCGTGGGTCGCCTCGAAGACGGCGATGTCGTCGGAGAGGTTGCCGCCCGGCGCCATGCCGATGCCGCCGACCTGCGCGGCGAGCGCGTCCGAGATGTAGTCGCCGTTCAGGTTCAGCGTCGCGATCACGTCGTAGTCGGCGGGCCGCAGCAGGATCTGCTGCAGGAACGCGTCCGCGATCACGTCCTTCACGACGATCTCGCCGCCGGTCTCGGGATTCGGGAACGTCATCCACGGGCCGCCGTCGAGCGGCTGCGCACCGAACTCGTCCGCCGCGACCGCATATCCCCAGTCGCGGAACGCGCCTTCGGTGAACTTCATGATGTTCCCCTTGTGCACGAGCGTGACGGAGCGCCGCTCGTTGTCGACCGCGTACTGCAGCGCGCGGCGCACGAGGCGCTGCGTCCCCTCGCGCGACACCGGCTTCACGCCGATGCCCGACGTCTCGGGGAAGCGGATCTTCCGCACGCCGAGGTCGTCCTGCAGGAACGAGATCAGCTTGCGCGCGCCGTCCGACTCGGCGGCCCACTCGATACCGGCGTAGATGTCCTCCGTGTTCTCGCGGAAGATCACCATGTCGACCTTGCTCGGATCCTTGAGCGGGCTCGGGACGCCCGAGAAGTAGCGCACGGGCCGCAGGCAGACGTAGAGGTCGAGCTCCTGCCGGAGCGCGACGTTCAGCGAGCGGATCCCGCCCCCGACCGGTGTCGTCATCGGACCCTTGATCGAGACCCGGTACTCGGCGAGTGCGGCGACGGTCTCGTCCGGGAGCCACACGTCCGGCCCGTAGACCTCGGTCGCCTTCTCGCCGGCGTAGACCTCCATCCACGCGATCCGGCGCGAGCCCCCGTAGGCCGACTCGACCGCGGCATCCGTGACGCGCTGCATGACCGGCGTGATGTCGACGCCGATCCCGTCGCCCTCGATGAACGGGATGATCGGGTCGTCGGGCACGGGCGCGCCCGCGGCGATGCGGGTTCCCTCCGGTACCTCGATGCGCGAGTCGGCGGCCATGGTCCGGCCAGAACCGTAACCTTTCCGCGCGTGGATGCCGCGGAGCGTGTCGCCGCCCTCCTGATCGGCGGCTTCGACGACGACTACGGCCGGTTCCGCGCCGTGAGCGCCGACGCGAAGCAACTCTTCGAGGCTGCCGACTGGCACGGCATCCATGCGGCCGTGCGCGAGCGCATCCGCCTCGAGCACCTGTGCGTCGACGACACAGTCGAGCGCGTGCGCAGCGAGCTCGGCCGGAAGGCGCAGAACGACAAGATCTGGCGCCGCGCGAAGCTGCGTTACACCGAGCGGCTGATCGACCACCGGCGGCCGGAGCTCGCCGAGACGTTCTTCAACTCGGTCTCGACGCGCGTCCTCGGCCGCGGCTACCTGCACAACGACTTCATGTTCGTGCGGGCGACGATCTCGACGGAGTACATCCCGAGCGACCCGCCCACCTACCGGAGCTACTACCCGAAGCCGCGGCTCGCGCCGGTGTTCGAGGCCATCCTGTCGAACGTCGGGTGGCAACGCCCCTTCGTCGATCTCCCCCTCGACGCCGAGCGCATCGGGCGGACGATCGCGCCGCTCCTCTCCGAGCCGAGGCCGAACCTGCAGATCCGCGTGCTCGCGTCGCCGTTCTATCGGAACAAGGCCGCGTACGTGATCGGGAAGGTCGTGAACGGAAACGACGAGGTTCCGTTCGCGATCGCCGTCGTGCACGGCGACGAGAACCGGCTTGCCGTCGACGCCGTGATCACGGCACCGCGCGACATCGACATCCTCTTCTCGCTGTCACGCTCGTACTTCATCGTCGACATGGACGTCCCGTCGGCGTACGTCGACTTCCTGCGAACGATCATGCCGACGAAGCCGCGGTCGGAGCTCTACAGCTCGCTCGGTCTCGAGAAGCAGGGGAAGACGCTGTTCTTCCGGGACCTCCTCTACCACCTCGCGCACTCCGAGGACCAGTTCGTCGAGGCGCCCGGCGCGCGCGGCCAGGTGATGGCGGTCTTCACGCTGCCGTCGTATCCGTACGTGTTCAAGCTGATCCGCGACCATTTCGGACCGACGAAGAACACGACGCGCGACGAGGTGATGCGCAAGTTCCAGATCGTGAAGGAGGTCGACCGCGTCGGGCGGATGGTGGACGCCCTCGAGTTCGTCGACCTCGCCCTGCCGCTCGACCGCTTCGCGCCGACCCTCCTTGAGGAGCTGAACGACCTGACGCCGTCGTCGATCGCGGTCGAGGGCGGCGAGCTCGTCGTGAAGCACTGCTACGTCGAGCGGAAGATGACGCCGCTCGACATCCAGCTCCGCGAAGCCACGGACGACGCCGACCACGTCGTGCGTGAATACGGAAACACCCTGCGCGAGCTCGCGATCGCGAACATCTTCCCCGGCGACCTCCTGTGGCGGAACTTCGGCCTCACGAGACACGGGCGCGTCGTCTGTTACGACTACGACGAGCTCGAGTACCTGACCGACTGCGTCTTCCGCGACGTCCCGGACGCGCCGGACCTCGACCAGGAGCTCTCCGCCGAGGCCTGGTACGGCGTCGGGCCGATGGACGTCTTCCCGGAGGAGTTCTCGACGTTCCTGCTCGGCGCGCCGGGTGTGCGCGAGCCGTTCATGCGCTACCACGCCGAGCTCCTCCGGCCCGAGTTCTGGCGCGACGCGCAGCGGCGCGTCGCAGCCGGCGAGGTCGTCGACTTCTTCCCCTACCGCGACGAGCTTCGCTTCTGCAACCGGTTCGAGGTCAGCGAGCCGGCAGCGCCCCGGCAGGCAGGGTGAACGACACCTTCGCGCCGCCCTGAGGCCTGTTCTCGGCCCAGATGCGGCCGCCGTGTGCCTCGACGATGCCACGGGCGATCGCGAGACCGAGTCCTGCGCCGGCCTCGCTGCGCGCGCGGTCGGCGCGCCAGAAGCGGTCGAACATCTTCGCGGCGCCGTCCTCCGGGAGGCCCTCACCGGTATCTGCAACCTCGACGAGCACTTCCTGTCCGTCGCGCTTGGCGTGCACGGCGACCGTGCCGTCGGACGGCGTGTGCCGAAGCGCATTCGTGAGCAGGTTGAAGAGCACGCGCTCGATCTTCTCCGGCTCGACCGTCGCCGTCACGTCACGGTCGACGTCTGCGGTCAGCGCCACACCGCGGGCCTGGGCATCGGGCTCGAGTACGCGGATCGCCGGCTCGACGATGCTGTCGACACGGACGTCGCGCAGTTCGAGCGTGAGCGCGCCCGCATCGATCCGTGCGAGCTCGAACAGGTCGTCCACGAGGAGGGACAGCGCCCGCACCTGTTCGCGGAACGCCGGAAGGTACTCGACCGGCGCCACGAGTCCGTCCTCGAGCGCCTCCACCATCGCCTGTAGCGATGCGATCGGCGTGCGCAGATCGTGGCTCGCCCAGGCGACGAGCTCGCGACGCGCGTCGAAGAGCCGCTCGATGCTCACCGCCATCGTGTTGAACGAATCCGCCAGCCCGGCGATCTCGGCAGCACCGCCGACGGGAGCGCGCGCACCGAGGTCGCCCGTCGCGAAACGCTGCGACGACGCGGCGACGCGACGGATGGACGAGGTGATCGAGCCGGCGAGGACGAGCGAAGCGATCACCGCGGCCGACGCAGACGCCGCGGCGACGATCAGGATCTTCAGATCGGTCCCCATGTGGAACATCACCCAGCCGGAGAAGAGAACCGCCGCGAGCGGCACTGCGACCGAGAGCAGCGCCAGGCCGGCCAGCTGCAGCCACAGCGTCGGCGCGGCCCGCAGGACGTAGGCGGCCGCGAGCCCGACCCCCAGGCTCGCGACAGCGACGATCAGGGCGAGCTCGATCACGGGTCGAGCCGGTAGCCGGCACCCCACACCGTCTTGAGGTGCTGCGGCTCGGAGGGGTCGCGCTCGAGCTTCTCGCGAAGCCGCCGCACGTGGACCGTGACGGTGCCGGTGTCGACCGCGGCGGCGTAGTCCCATACGCGGTCCATCAGCTGGTCGCGCGAGAAGACCGTGCGGGGGTGCGAAGCGAGGAACCAGAGGAGGTCGAACTCCTTCACGGTCAGCGGTACCGGCTCACCGGCTCGTGTGACGATCCTGCTCGCGCCGTCGAGAGCGACGTCGCCGAAGCCGAGCTGCCTCGACGGCGTCGAACGTCCGTGGGACCGCCGCAGCACCGTGCGCACACGAACCGCGAGCTCGCGCGGCGAGAACGGTTTCGTGACGTAGTCGTCGGCGCCGAGCTCGAGGCCGACGATGCGGTCCGCCTCCTCGCCTCGCGCCGTGAGGAGAATCACGGGTACCTGCGACCGCGCGCGAATCCAACGGCAGAGCTCCAGGCCGTCGATGCCGGGCAGCATCACGTCGAGCACGACGAGCTCGGGTCTCCCCGTCTCGATTGCCGCGCGCGCGGCCTCGCCGTCGGCGGCCTCGAGCGTGTCGAAGCCGTCACGCCGGAGGTAGCGCACGACGACGTCGCGCACGATCGGCTCGTCGTCGACGACCAGCACCGTGGTCACGCCCCTATTCTGGTGTCCACTTCGCGTGATGGCGAGCGGCCCACTCGGCATCGACCGTCCCCAGCGTGATGCCGCGGAGCGCATGCCTCGTCGCCGGATGGATGACGGCCAGGTAGAGATGGCCGACGAGGAGCAGCAGCGACACGTACATGAGCCCGTCGTGCAGGATCACCGTGCCGGCGAGCCGGAAGCGCGTGTCGCGCTCGCCGAGCCAGAGGAGCATCCCGGACACGAAGAACAGCAGGGTGAACGCGGCTGTGAGCACCGTGTTGAGCTTCTGCCCCGCGTTGAAGCGTCCCTGTGGCGCGGGACGGCGGCCCAGGAGGAAGCGCACGTCGTCGCTGCCGAACCGGTCGACGTCGCGGGCCGTCCGCACGAGCCCGCGCCGGTCTCCGAGCACGGCGATCGCCGCGAGCAGCGAGACCCACCCGATGCCGGACCAGAAGTGCACGTCCTTGACGAGGGGCCGCCGGCCGACGAGAACGGAGAGGCTCGGCAGATAGAGGACGAGCCCGGATGCGAGCAGGACGAAGAACCCGAGCGCGTTCGCCCAGTGCAGCGTGCGCTCGGTTCGCGAGAAGCGGCGGACGTACCGGGTCACGTGCCGTACCCGTTCGAGTGGCCGACCCACGCATCCTGGTCGTATCCGTACCCCTCCCAGTAGCCGGTGCCCTCCTTCGGAACGACCTCGATCCGCTTGAGCCACTTGACGTTCTTGTAGCCGTACATGTCCGGGATGACGAGACGAAGGGGTGCGCCGTGCTCGCGCGGGAGCGGCTTGCCGTCCATCTCGTACGCGAGGAGGACGTCGGGCAGCGCGGCCTGCTCCATGGTCAGGTAGTCGTCGTAGGGTTCCTCGGCCGAGACGAAGCGGAGCGCGGTCGCGCCGGGCTGCGGCTGGACGTGCGCCAGGACGTCGGCGATCCGCACCCCACCCCACCGAACGTTCTTCACGGTCCAGCCGGTCACGCAGTGGAACGTCGAGACCTGGTCGACGCGCGGAAGGGCGCGGAGCTCGTGGATGTCGAGTGCCGCGGGCCGGCCGACTGCTCCGCCGACCTCGAGCCTCCACGTCGCAGGATCGAACCGGGGCATCGAGCCGGAGACGGTGTAGATCCGCCAGCCGCCGGTCGGCACGAGCGGGACGAGCGACTCGACCGGCGAGATCGCGCTCGACACGCGGCTCCACACGCCGCGGCCCCACAGGAGCGAGGTGACTCCTGCGGCGACCGTCGTGAGGAAGACGGCCCGGCCGACCGGTTTGCCTTCGTGCGCGTCCGGCATCGCTACATGTGGGCCATGCCGGCGAAGAGCGTGCCGCGCAGGTCGCCGGGGTGGCCCTTCGTGTCGACCCAGACCATGTACGAGCCCGGCTTCGCGTCGATCGTCCCGAGCGCCTTCTGCGACAGCATCGCGCAGTTCTTCGCGCTGTAGTTCGCACCGAGCTTCGCGACGACCATGCCGGCGGAGTCGCGGATCGACGCAGCCGTGAGGCCCTTTGCGGCGAGGTCGAACGTCCAGCAGAGATCGTGCGACTTCACCTGCAGGTTGACGACGCCGTGCTCGCCCATACCGGCGAGCTTGGCGCCGAGCTCGGGGTGCATCGTGTCGGCCTGCGCGACCGGGGCTGCGAGCACCGCGGCACCGCAGATCGCGAGGAGCGTGGTCGAACGCATCGGGACCTCCTTCGTTGGACGGACGGCCCAAGCATCACGGCGGGAGGTTGCCCGGCTGTTTCAGGGCTCTTACCAGATTCTTAAATCCGCGACTCGGCCGCTTCACGCGCTTCTCATCGGCGCCTCGGAACATTGGAGCTCCCCGACGAAAGGTCCCACGATGAGAAGGCTCACGGTACTTCCAATCCTCGCTCTCTCCCTCGCTCTCGGCGGCTCCGCCCTCGCGGGCTCGGTCGGCACGGCCAACGCGGTCGACATCACGGTCGCGAACGGCTCGCTGCACTACACGCAGACCCAGTTCACCGCCAGGCCCGGACTCGTCCGGATCAACTTCACGAACAACTCGGCGGCGCCCCACAACGTCAGCCTCGAGCACAACGGCGAGTTCGAGTACGGCGCGACGCTCACGATCTCGAAGAGCACGACGACGACGTTCCTCACGCTCGCGAAGGGCACCTACCACGTGTACTCGTCGGTCGGGAAGGACGAGGACAAGGGAATGGCCGCGACCCTCGTGGTCAAGTAGTGACGATCCGGGCGCTTCCTCGGGGCCGGGCGGCCGCACGCCCGGCCTCGACGCCTCAGAAGCGCATCAGCGCCCAGCCGACCAGCGCGATGACCGCGGTCGCGCCCCACATGACGACGATGTCGTGCACCGAGTCATGCTCGCCGCGCCGAGATGAGATGCGCGTGAACGGCGCGTTGTCTTCGGGCTAAGGATGCGGTTCGCGGGCGAAGGGCGCGGGAATTCCGCGAAGGCCGGGGTCTTCAAACCGAACCTGGTCGCCGCGGCGCTCCTGTCTCTGATTTTCACGTCGGCGCCGGCCGCGCATCGGTCGGCATGGCTCGTTATCGGGTACTCGGTCGAGCACCGGCCGATCACCGCACGTGCCATCGGCGACGGCCCGCGCACGGTTCTCGTGGTCGGTTCGATCGCCGGCGACGAGCCCGGCGGTATCGCCGTCGCCGAGGATCTCTCCCGTCTCGCGCCGACGCGCGGTGTGACGGTGTGGGTGCTCCCGGATGTGAACCCGGACGGCCTCGCCCGCCACACACGAGTCAATGCCCACGGCGTCGACCTGAACCGCAACTTTCCCTTCCGGTGGCGCGGCGGCAGGCGCGCCGGGCGGTATTACCCGGGGCGGCACGCGTCGTCGGAGCCCGAGGCGCGTGCAGTCGAGGGGTTCGTCGGGCGCATTCGTCCCGCGCTCACGGTGTGGTTGCACCAGCCCTACGCCTTGATCGACGACTCCCAGGGCCCACGCTGGGCGGAGAGCTTCCTCGGCCGCGCAACCGGGCTGCCCGTCGAGCCTCTCCCCGATTATCCGGGCAGCGCGATCGGCTGGGAGGACGCGCTCGCGCCGCATTCGGCGTTCGACGTCGAGCTGCCCGGCCCGACGCTCGACGGCAGCACCGCGCGCGGGTACGCCGCAGACCTCCATTTGCTTCTCGCGGCATTCGCGGCCCGCTGAGATGCAGTCCGCCCGTCGCTTCAACCCCGTCGGCAACGAACGCCTCACGGCAACCACCGGAATCGTCCTGCTCGTCCTGACGCTCGTCGAGCTCGCGACGATCCCACTCGGCGTCCACACGTTCATGTCACTGCACGTGTTCATCGGCTTCGTGCTGATCCCACCGATCCTGCTCAAGCTCGCGGCGACCGGTTGGCGCTTCGCGCGCTACTACTCGCGGAACGAGAGCTACGTGTTGCGCGGTCCGCCGCAGGTCGTGCTGCGCCTCCTCGCGCCGCTCCTCGTCGCGGTAACGATCGTCCTCTTCGCGAGCGGCGTTGCCATGGGGCTCGTGCACGGACGGCCGCTCGTCGTTGCCCGCCGGCTGCACGGGCCCGCGTCGGCTGCCTGGGTGCTGCTCGTGGCCGTGCACGTGCTGGCGTATCTGCGCCGCGCCTTCGTGAGCAGCGTCGAGGACGTGGCACCGTCGGCGCGCGCAGCGGTGCCCGGGGCGAGCGTGCGTACGTATCTCGTGACGGCGGCGGTCGTCGTGGGCATCGCGGCCGGCGTCGCAACCGTCCCGGCCCAGCATCGCTGGATCGACCTGCCGCGCGACCACCACGACGGCCGAGGCGCAGCGGTCCGGGTCGCGAAGACTTAGTCGAACCTTCACCATCCTGTCATCTGATCTGGCGAATCTTCCGTCGTGAGCCCCCCGTCGGACGCGGCCGAGGCGCCCGTCCCCGTCGTCGCAGCACCCCTCACCGCCCGCCGCCGGCGGCGGCGCGTGCGCCGGCCCCGCCGCCTCGCCGTCGGCACCGCCGTTCTGCTCGGTGTCCTCTCCCCCGCGATCTACTCGTACACGACGACGATGCTCCAGCCGTCGAGCCTGCCGCTCGGCGTCCGCAGCGTCGAGTGGCTGCGCACGCACCACGGCAACTGGCTCGTGGACGACGTCGAGCGCGTGTACTACGGCTGGTGGAAGGCGCCGCGCAAGGGCGGCGCGCAGCTGAAGGCGTTGCCGCGCGTCGGGTTCGCACCGACCGTGCGCAGCGCCGACCGGCCTCGTGTCGAGCTCGCCGCGTGGCCGCCGCGGATCCAGCCTGTGTTCGCGAAGCCGCTGCCGGGCGAGGGCATCTGGGCCCGCACCGGGCCGCTCGTCGACGGCGCACCGCCCGTGCTCGTGACGACGTTCCGCACCGAGACCGACTACCCCCGCATCGTCGCGTACGTCGCGTGGTTCGACCACACGCGCACGCAGCTCGCGTTCTACCCCGGCCGCTACGAGCCGCCGAGCGCGCCGGTTCGCGGCCCGATGTCGGTCCCGAACGCGCAGCGCTGGCGTCTGCTCGCGACGTTCAACGCCGGGTTCACGTACATCGACGGACTGAACGGCTCATCGATCGACGGGCGCACGTACGAGCCCCTCAGGGACGGGCTCGCGACGCTCGTCGGCTATCGCGACGGACGCGTGCGGATCGTGACCTGGCACGGCGGGCCGAACGCCGGTCCCGGGATCGTCTTCGCGCGGCAGAGCCTCCCGCCGATCATCGTCGGCGGCAAGCTCAGCCCGCAGCTGAACGACTCGTCGCAATGGGGCGCCACACTCGGGAACGCGGTGCGCGTCTGGCGAACCGGCGTCGGCATCGACCGGCACGGCAACCTGATCTACGCGGCCGCCGACGACCAGACCGTCATCACGCTCGCGCAGATCCTCGAGCGCGCCGGCGCCGTGCAGGCGATGCAGTTCGACATCAACCCCGAGTGGCCGAGTCTCATCACCTACCAGCACGGCCACGGACTCGTCCCGACGAAGATCGTCCCGAACGTGATGCAACCGGCGACGCGCTACCTCGTCCCGGACGACCGCGACTTCTTCGCGGTCTACCGGCGGCTGCCCGGCCCCGTCTCGGTGCCCTTCAACTAGCCGGGAGCGCAGTTCATCCACGTGCCCGCTGCGCGGCGAGCAGCAGGCGCTTGACCGCCCGGTTCCGGCTCGCAGCCGCCGGGCTGAGCACGTCCAGCCCGTCGGGCGTGTTCAGGAAGCCCGGCGCGGTCCCGGGCCTGTCGGTGTGCCCGTACTGCCAGACGATCTTCCGCGTACGGATGCTGACGAGCACGACGCGGTCGCGGTAGTCGTCGTTGATCGCGATCAGGTCCGGCGCGATGCGCGTGGCGAGCGACGGGTGGTTCAGCTCGCCCGGCCCCGAGCGCGGCGCGTAGCGCCAGACGACGTGGCCGGCGCGGTTCATGATGACCGCCGCGCCGGGGTGCGAGTAGTCGGCGAGCAGGATCCGGTTCGGCGAGAGCAGCTGGGGATCCGACGGATAGCGGACGGGCGCCTGCACCGCCCACCGGAGCTTCCCGTTCGGGCCGATGTCGTCGACCCACGAGCCGTTGATCTCGCTGACAAGCGTCCCGTCGTCCGGCAGCGGCGTCGCGCCGTTCACCGCGCCGAAGCTACGGGGCGGATCGTGGACGCAACGCGTCGCCGTGCCGTACGCGTTGACGATCCGGTGCGTCTTCGGGTCGATGAAGATGACCCGGCAGTTGTAGGCGTCGGCGACCGAGATCAGCCCGCTGCGGAGCAGGTAGGCGTCGTCGGGCGTGTCGAGGTAGCCGGGCGCCGATCCCTTCTCGTTCACGTGCCCGTAGCGCCAGAGCACGCGGCCGCCGGGAAACGAGATGACCTGGATCGTGTGCTGATCCTCCTGGTTCGAGATGATCCGGTCCCCCCGCGGGCCGAAGAACGTGTCGTCGTCGAAGCGGAACGGCATCGCGGTGCGCTGCCCCGCGCGCGGATACCGCCACAGGATGTGCTTCGCTCCGTCGACGAGCAGCATCCGGTCGTTGCCGCGGTCGGCGATGAGCAGGTAGCCGGGGATCGGCGCCGCCGGGCGCAGGCGCGGCGCGGCGGGACGCGTCGCGACGAACGCCGGCGGGGCGTGCCGGTGGCTGCGGGTCAAGAGGAACGCCGCCGCGGCGGCCGCGCCGACGAGGGCCAGGACGAGGAGCGCGCGCCGCATCGCCCAATCAGAGCACTCTGGTGATGAACGTCCGGTGAAGCCTCGGCGAGGCGCTGAAACGTCCTTCGGCGGGGATGGCGACATACCCGAACCGGGGAGGCTCAACGGTTCGATCCGCGCATGTCGGCGGCGGCCGGGAAGGCCGAAGATTTCGCCGTGCCCCACTCCGCACATGCCGCAGGGAAGACGCCGCCGCCGGGAGCCGCCCCGGCGGCGGCACTCCACTCGCTCGGTCGGCCGGTGCTCGTCGTCGCCGCGGCGATCACGGGCGCCGGGATCCTGCTCGGCGCCGCCGGCGTCGGCCAGAGCGCGTACGCCGCGCCGAGGACGCTGCCGCTCACGCCGCTCACCAGCCGGCACGCGACGGCCGGCGCGCCGCAGACATTCAGCGACGTCGCGCCTGCGCGGCTCCTCACCTCGGTGCCCGCATACGTCCTCGTACCCGGAAGCGCCGCGGCGCAGCTCCCGCTCACGGTCCGCCTCGACTCCTCCCGCCCCGGCGTCGTCGACGCACTCAGCTTCCGGCCGCAGCGGCGTCTCTCGTCCGCCCGCATCGTGGCCGTGCTCCGCACCGATGACGCACGCGAACCGCACACCTTCCCATGCCGCACGCTCCTCTCGGGCGCTGCGACCTGCTCCACCGGCGCTGCACTCCGGACGGCCGACCTGCAAGGCGTCGTGACGGTCGCGCTCGAGCGGGCATGACCGCGTACCTCGCCGAGGCGCCCGCGAGCCCGCGGGTGCTCGACGCACTCCTCGCCGAAGCGGATGCCGAGCTCGACGCAGGGAATACCGGCCACGCGCTCGCAGCGGTCGAGCGCGCACGCATCCTCACCGAGGGGCCGTCGTTCGGCGACGCCGACCGCGCCGCAGTCTTCTTTCGGCTCGGCCGCTGCCGGCTGGCCGTGGGCTCGGTCGCGAACGCAGCCTCGTTGCTCACGCTCGCGCTCGACCTCTGCGACCGCTCGGTGCTCGCACCGGATGCGCTTCGTGTCGAGATCCTCGACTGGCGGGCACGCTGCTACCAGCGCCAGCGCGACTGGGAAGCCGCGCGTGCGGACGTCGAGCGCGCCGTCGAGCTCGCGCAGGCGCTCGGCGACCCGCTCCGAACGGCACGCGTCCTGTTCCAGGCGTCGATCGTCGCCGAGCGCGAGCGCCAGTGGCTCGTTGCGCGGTACTACGCCGAACAGGCCCGCGACCTGCTCACCGAGACCGGCGACCTCGCAGCACTCGGCAAGGTGCTGAACAACCTCGGCGGCATCCACTTTCTCCTCGGCGACGGCGTGCGGGCGACGGAATGCCTCGAAGACGCCCTCGCGATCGCGCGCGAGGGCGAGAGCCGCCTGGACATCGGCTACGCGCTCTCATCGCTCGCGCAGCTTCGCCTGCGGACAGGTGATGCGGCCGGCGCGATCGTCGACGCACACGACGCGCTCGACCAGCTCGACGGCCGCGTCGACCATGCGAACGAAGTCGCGAGTGCGAACCTCGTCCTCGCGCGCGCGTTCGCGGCGCTCGCGCGTGTCCCGGAAGCCGACGCGGCGTTCCGGCGCGCGGAGGACGCGCTCCGCGACTTCGGATCGGACAGCCACCTCGCCGCCGCGTGGCTCGTCGGCGGCGACGTCGCACGGGCTGCGGGCGACGAGACACGTGCAGCCGACCTGTACCGGCGCGCCGCGGAGGCGCTCCAGGACGTCCACTTCTGACGACGGAAGGAGGTGAGAGGATTGCGCACCGCCTACGTTCGTGTGCTGCCGCTGCTGGCGCTCCTGCTGCTCGCTGCGTCCGGGCTCGCGAAGGTCCGGCCGCTCGGTTTCTACAGCGGCCTCTAGGTCGCACCGCGGCCCTCTACGACCTGCCGCTTCGGGACGTGTCCGGGGTCAGACCCCGGACACGTCCCGAAGAGACGGTGGAGTCGGCGCCGCCGGCCCCCTACGCGATCAGCGCGAGCCGCAACGCCGTCGCAACAGCCTGCGTGCGCGTACGTGCCCCGAGCTTCCGGCATGCCTTCGCAACGTGGGCGCGCACCGTCTCCGGCGAGATGAAGAGCTTGCGCCCGATCTCCTCGTTCGAGCACCCGTCGGCGAGGAGGCGCAGGACGTCCCGCTCACGCGCGGTCAACGTCGGAGAGCGGTCGTGCGTCGTCGCAAGCCCGGCGAGGACGGGATCGACGTAGACGCCGCCTCGCTCGGCGGTCTGCAGCGCGCGGACGAGATCGGGCAGCGGCGCTTCCTTCATGACGAACCCGCGCGCACCGGCGTCGAGCGCCGCCTGCAGATCGGCCTGGCCGGCGGCACCGGTGTAGACGATGAGCGCCGTCCCCGCCGACGACAAGACGACGCGGCGCACGACCTCGAGCCCGTCGAGCCCGGGCATCCGCATGTCGACGAGCGCGACCGGCGGCCGCATGCGCTCGAGCTTCTCGACCGCCTCTTCGCCGGTCGACGCCGTCCCGACGATCTCGAACCCGTGCTCGGGCAGGTATCGCGAGAGCGCAGCGAGGATCGGCGGATGGTCGTCCGCGATCAGGCAGTTCGTCATGCGAGGGCCTCGCAGACGCGCACGAGCGCCTCGACGATCGCGTCGTCGAACAGCGTTCCCGCCGATGCGCGAACGTACGAGAGCGCTGCCGGCCAGGAGAGCGCGCCGCGGTATGCGCGCGTGCTCGTCAGCGCGTCGAAGACGTCGGCGACGGCGACGATCCGCCCTTCGAGCGGAATGGCCTCGCCCACGAGCCCGTTCGGGTAGCCGGAGCCGTCGAGCCGCTCGTGGTGGGTGAGCGCGACCATCGCTGCCGTCTCCAGGACGTCCTGGTGCGTCCCGGAAAGGATGCGGTGACCCTCGGTCGTGTGCCGCTCGACGAGCGCGCGCTCGTCGGGGGTCAGCGGCCCCGGCTTCCTCAGCAGGTCCTGCGGCACCGCGATCTTCCCGACGTCGTGGAGCATGCTCGCGAGCCGAAGCACGCCCTCGCGCTCCGACCCAAGGGCGAGCTCGTGTGCAAGCGCGCGGGACAGCTCACCGACGCGGTCGAGATGCCCGCGCGCGTCCGGGTCGTGCGCCTCGGCCGCTGCGGCGAGCCGAAGGATCGTCTCCTCGCGCGACTGCACCAGCTCGGCCGTGCGTGCGGCGACGGCTTCCGCGAGCTCGGCCTCGCGCCGGCGATGAGCCTGCTCGAGGTCGCGCCGGCGCAAGGCGTTCTTCACCGCGATCAGCAGCTCGCTGTTGCTGAACGGCTTGAGCAGGAATCCGTACGCGCCTGCGTCGATCGCCGCTGACTGCGAGCCGGGATCGTCGGCGCCGCTCATCATGACGACGGCGGTGTCGGGCCTCCCCTCCTCGACCCGCGCCGCAAGAGCGAGACCCGATGCGTGGCCGAGAAGCACGTCGACGAGCGCGACGTCGTACGCGTTCTCCTCGAGCGCGTCCTCGGCGGCCTGCGCTGTCGGAGCCTCCGTGGTCGCGTACCCGGCACGCTGCAGCACCGAACGAAGGAGACGGCGGATCCCCGCCTCGTCGTCGACGACGAGGACCGACGCGGTCGCGCTCATCGGTCGAGCACCTCGCGGACCTTGCGCGCGAGCTCGTCGCGCGAGAAGGGCTTCTTGATGAAGTTCCCTTCGACGTCGATCTTGCGTCCGGCGACGCGATCGGGATAGCCGGACATGAACAGCACGCGTGTGTCGGGGCGTGCCCGCCGGACGAGCGCCGCGACGTCGTCGCCGCCGAGCTCCGGCATCACGACGTCCGTGAGGAGCAGGTCGACCGGCAGCGTCTGGGCGAGGTCGACCGCGGCGCGCGCGTTCTCCGAGGCGACGACCGAGTACCCGAACGAGCTCAGCATCTGCTCGACGAGCGAGCGCACCTTCGCCTCGTCCTCGACGAGCAGGATCGTCTCCGTCCCGAGAAGAGTCGGCGGCGATTCCTCCTCGTCGTCGTCGGCGAATCCATCTCCGCCTTCGGCGGCCGGGAGGTAGACATCGAAGGTCGTCCCTCGGCCGACAACGCTGTGTGCCTCCACGAACCCACCGGCCGACTGCACCAACCCGTAGACCGTCGAAAGCCCGAGGCCCGTTCCGAGGCCGGGCGGCTTCGTCGTGAAGAACGGCTCGAACGCGCGATCGAGGGTCTCTGCATCCATTCCGAGGCCGTTGTCGCCGACGCGGAGGCGAAGGAACTCGCGACCGTGAAGGCCGCGCGACGCGAGGACAGAGTCGGACGGCGACACCCCGGCGGTTTCGATCCGCAGCACACCCCCGTGCGGCATCGCGTCGCGAGCGTTCACCGCAAGGTTGATGACAATCTGCTCGAGCTGCCCTCGGTCTATGCAGACGGGCGGCGTGCGCTCTGCCAGCTCCGTGACCATCGCGATGTCCTCGCCGATCAGCCGGCCGATCATCTTGCGCATCGCATCGACGACCTCGTTCGGATAGATCGTCACCGGCTGGACAACCTGCCGCCGGCTGAACGCGAGGAGCTGTTCTGTCAGGGATGCTGCACGATCGGCGGCGTCGAGGAGCTCTCGGATGTCGGCGCTCGCCTGGCGATCGTCGGCGAACCGGCTCGCAAGGAGGTCGCCGTAGCCGCGGATGACGAGGAGGAGGTTGTTGAAGTCGTGCGCGACGCCGCCCGCGAGCCGGCCGACCGCCTCCATCTTCTGGGCCTGCACGAGCTGCTCCTCGAGGCGCCTTCGTTCGCTGACGTCGCGGATGATGGATAGGTGCCGTCCAGGCACGAAGTTGGCCTTGGCCGCGAAATCGACGAACCGTCGTTCCCCGTCCGGACGGACGAGCTCGAACTGACCCGTCATCGAACCCTCCTGCAGGAACGTCGACCAGGCGGTCGATATCGAGTCGCGCGCGGCCTCGTCGACGATGTCAGCCGGGGACATGCCGAGCAGCTCGTCGTGCGAAAGCCCTACCAGCCGCTCCATGGCCGGATTCGCGTCGATCCAGCGCCCCTGGTCGTCCGCGAGGACGATCGCGTCCACCGCCATGTCGAAAAGCGAACGGAAGTGTTTCTCGCTCTCGCGCAGGCGCGCCTCACGCTCCCGCTGCTCGGTCACGTCACGGGTACTCGCGACCACTCCCTGGACCAGCTCGTCATCAAGGAGGTTGCGGATCAGGGTCGAGAGGTGCCGCCAGACGCCGTCACGACGCCGATACCGGTAGTCGAGCCTGGCGATCATGCCTGGTTGGGCGACGCAGCGGGCGAACGCCGTCTCCACGCCGTCACGATCCTCCGGGTGGATGTGCTCGAAGATGCTGCGACCGACGCGCTCGTCGGCGGCGTAGCCGATCGTCGAGACCACGGACGGCGCCGCGTACCGCAACGTGCCGTCCGCTGCGACGATGCTGAAGACGTCGAGCGTCGCCTCGACGAGCGCGCGATAGTGCGCCTCGCTCGTGCGCAGCTCGCGGTCCTTCTCGACGAGCGAGGTGACGTCACGTGCGACGAAGAGCAGCGACTCGATTTCCTCGTCGCCGAACTCCGGCGTGATCCGCGCCTGGAAGACGTGTCCGGAGTGCTCGAACTCGAAGGTCCTTCCCTCGCCCGACTCCTCGATCTGGCGCACCATCTCGCGCAGGAGTGCGGGGGACTGCGGCGAGAGGTACTCGTCCATCTGCCGGCCGAGGACATCGTGCCGGTTCCGCCCGACCGCCTGCTCCGTCGCCGCGTTGACGTACAGAAGGCGCAGCTCCCGGTCGACGCGGAGGATCAGGTCGTCCGAGTTCTCGACGAGCGTCTCGAACTCACGCTCGGCTCGGCGCGCCTCCGCCTCCGCATGTCGCTGCTCCGTCACGTCGAGAGAAACGCCCACGACACCCGTGACTCCGCTTTCGCCGTGGATCGGCTGGACGAACGCGTCGTAGACGCGCCCTTCGTACGCGAGCTCGTAGCGCGAGGCCTGCCCAGCAAGCGCGCGACGATGGGCCTCGCCGACGACCGGTGGGAACGGCGAATCTGGGCCCTCCACGGCCACGCCGATGTACTCGGACGCCGGCCGCGCGAGCGACGCGAACGCCCCGCCGAACGCCGACTCGATCCGGAGATCCACGCCGGTCGTCCAGAAGATTCCGGGCAACTGCCTGAGCGTGAGCTCGAACCGACGGATGCTGTTTTCGAGCTCTCGCTCGACGCGGAGGCGCTCACGGCGCGTATCAGCTTCCTCGAGCTCGCGGACGACGGCCGGCACGAGACGCGCCAGCCGTTCCTTCGTGACGAAGTCGCGCGCGCCGCCCTGGTACACGGTCAGCGCCGACTCCTCGTCGATGGTGCCCGAGACGACGATCAGCGGCGTGTCGATCTCGCGCTCCTTCAACGTGCGCAATGCATCGAGCGCGGTGAAACCGGGTAGCACGAAGTCGGCGAGCACGATGTCCCACGATTCCGCGAGCGCACGTGTGAACTCCCCGCCCGACGCGGCGTGCCGGCTTTCGACCGCGAGGCCGCCGAGCCGGAGCTCGCTGACGAGTGCCTCGTAGTGGAGCTGCTTGTCCTCCAGGACGAGGACGCGGATCGGCATGTTCACGAAGCCGCTCCCGGCAGCGTGAACCAGAACGTCGCGCCCCCGCCGAGGACGCCCTCGGCCCACATGCGGCCGCCGTGGCGCTCGACGATCCGCCGCGCGATGGCGAGCCCCGCGCCGACGCCCCCACCTGCATGAAGACGCTGGAACATCCCGAACAGCCTGGGCGCCTCGGCAGGGTCGAAGCCGACCCCGTTGTCGCGCACGAAGAACGCGTCGTCGTCGGCCCCGATCTCGACGACGGGCATGTCCGAGTCCCGCGAGAACCTGATCGCGTTCGAGACGAGGTTCGAGAACACGCGCTCGAGAAGGACCGGGTCGGCCGTGCATCGCGGCAAGTGCCCGAGCCGCATCTCCGTGCCCGCCTCGTCGATGGCTTCGGCAAAGTCGCCGACGACGCACTCGACGAGCTCGTCGACGTCGATGTCGACCGGGCGGAGCTCGTGGCTTCCGAGGCGGGTGAAGTCGGTGAGCGCTGCGAGGACCCGGCTCATCTCGTGCGCAGAGCTGCGCGCGAGGCCGATGAAGCGGCGGGCTTCCGGGCTCAGCTCGGCGGCGTGACCTCGCTCGAGCACGCGCAGGAATCCGTCGAGCGACCCGAGCGCCCCACGGAGCTCGTGCGCAAGCGCACGCGCGAGCACGTCCTGTTCCGAGGACGCGCCGGCACGCGGCGCCGCGGGGATGCGGTGTCGGACGAAGGTCACTGGGCGAACGAGGTAGACCTGCCTTTGCCACAAGGTAACGTGGACGCTTGTGTCTGTCATGACGCAAATGCATCGACTTCGACAAGGTCCTTTACAGAATATGACAGAATTACTCAGCTTTAGCCCGGGTTTCTTCTGAGTAGAACCGGGTATAGCCGCGTCTGCGTTGCAGGCGCGCCGGCTGTGTTCGAAAACATCGACCCTTCGCTGCTCGACCTGCTTCCCATCCCGGCGAGCGTGCAGGACCTCCAGGACCGGATCGTCTTCTTCAACGCCGCGGCGCGCAGGCTCCCGAGCGTCCGCGACGAGGAGATGACGGGTCAGTCGATCTTCCGCTTCATCGCCGAGCCCAGTCACTCCGTCGCACGACAGGCGATCGTGCGCGCGCTCGCGACCCGCGAGCCCAGCGAGGTCAGCATCGTCTTCGACGCGAACGGGTTCCGGTTCTCGTCACGCCTCGTCGTCGTCCCGCTCGTCCGCGGGGACGAGGCCGGCGGCTACCTCGTGTTCGCCTACCGCGGCGACGGGATCGCCACCGTCCTCCGCGAAGCCGCGCTCCACGTCGACCTCACCCCTCGGCAGGCGGAGGTGCTACGCGAGCTCTCCCGCGGGCAGTCGACCGAGCAGATCGCGAGCACGCTGGGCGTCTCGGTCGCCACGGTCCGCAACCACGTGCAGTCGATCCTGGACCAGCTCGGCGGCGGCTCACGCACGAACGCGCTCGCCGTGGGTGCGCGACGCGGCCTGTTCGGGAGGCGTCCGCTCTCGACGGAGCACATCGAAAGCGACTCCAAGGCCGACCCCGACCGCGGCTAGCCGTCCTTCTTCTTCGCTTCCTCGCGCTTGTGGTGCTTGCTCTCGTCGAGCGCCTGGGAGAGCTTGCGCCGGCGCTGCTTCTTGCGGAGCTTCTTCTTCTTGTTTGGGTCGGCCATCGCACCGGGAGTGTGCAGTTCCGCGCGCCCGCCGGTGTGTCTATTTGGTAAACGCGCCGGTGCTCTCGACGACGCGCTCGGCGATCGCCGGAGCAAGGGTCATGCCGCGGCCGCCCGCCCCGGTGACGACGAAGCTCGCCGTACCCACCTGCTCGCAGTGGAAGAGCCCGTCGGTGATCGACTGCGAGTAGACCCCCGCCCAGCGGCGGCGCACAGGGGGAAGCGGGGTCCCGAGGATCGCCTCCGCCCGGCCGAGGAGGTGGCGGTACGGCTCGTCGTCGACGTCGACCGGGAAGGGCTCGTCGTAGTCGTGGGTGTCGCCGATCGTGAGGCGCCCGTCGAGCCGCTGCTGGAGCAGGAGCTGCATCTTGCGCTCGGCGACGACCGGCGCGGGCGGCGGCAGGTCGGCAAGCGCTGGGACGTCGAAGGCCGGGTAGTAGCGCAGCGAGTCGCCGTCGGCGAGCGACGTCGTGACGCGCGCGCCGAAAGGCTCCGTCTCGAGCATCTGCAACCGGACGCGGCGAAGCGGCGCGTCCGCCGGCCGCCACCCGGCGAAGCCGCTCGTCGCGGCGCCCGGGCAGACGAGGACGAGATCCCCCTCATGCCGCTCGCCGGTGTGGTCCGCGGCGAAGGCGTCGCCGACCTCGACGACGTGCCGACCGGGGAGAAAGCGGTAGCCGGGCTCGCGCGTCAAGGCCGCGCGCAGCGCGTCGGGGACGAGGCGCGGCTCGACGGCGGCGTCGTTCGCACAATGGAGCGCCGCGACGAGGTCGCCTCTGACGGCGGGGTTCACGTCCCGTGCTTCGGACGCGTCGAGAAGCGAGACGCCTCGCTCCCCGGCGTCGCCGCGCGTAGCGACCTCCTCGAGAACGCGCGCCTCCGCGTCGTCGCGCGCGACCGTCAGCGAGCCGTTCGCTCGGAAGCCGAAGCCGGGCACGTCATCGGCGACCTCCTCCCACAGCGCGCGCGAGCGGAGCGCGAACTCGAGCTCCTCCCCCACGCGGCGCCCGCTCACCCAGACGAGCCCGAAGTTGCGAACGGATGCGCCGCGCGCTGTCAGCTCGCGTTCGACGTGCACGACCTCGTACCCGCGGCGAAGCGCGAAGTACGCATGGAAGGAGCCGACGACCCCGGCGCCGACGACGACGGCGCGCGGCACTACGCGCGGACGACCGCTTCGAGGTACGGCAGATAGTGCTCGAGCGGCGGGGTCACGACTTCGGGGTCCTTCGCGATGTCGTCGTAGCGACGCAGCCGGCAGGCCGCCTCGAAGTGCGGCTCGGCTTCGAACTCCGCAACCTCCCCGGCGTCCATCGGGCCGCCCTGGAGCTCGAGGCTGAGCCGCGACGCAGGCGAGAGCACGTCGACGTACGCGGGGTCGACCGCGCAGAGGTAACGCTTCGCGGCGACGTGCAGCCGGACAGGGTCGATCACCGACGCGGGGAAATGCGTTGCGAGGAACGCGTACCCGACGTCCTCGTGCTCGGTGTCGACGCCGTGCTCGGCGGCGTCCTCCGGACCGGCGTGGATCAGGTGTCCGAAGTCGTGGAGGAGTGCCGCGGCGACGAGGTCGGCCGGTGCACCGTCCTGCTCGGCGGCGTACGCGGTCTGCAGCATGTGCTCGCGAAGCGTGACGGGCTCGCCGAGATACGCACCGGCGCCGCCGGAGCGGAAGTGCTCGAAGATCGTGTCGACGACCTCGGTCATGCGCGCTCCAGCACGGCGAGCGTGCTGAGCAGCGCATCGCGGTCCGCGTAACACCCCTGCAGCCGACGTGAGCCACCGCTCTCGAAGCCGGTGCGGCCGTGCAGCACGCGCAGGTTGTCGAAGAGCACGACGTCGCCAGGATCGAGCCGGAACGTGATTTCGCCCTCCTCGAGAACGGCGACGAACGCGAAGTACGCCTCGTACCACGCGTGTACCAGCGCCGTCGAGCCGGTCGGCACGCCCTTCGAGCGGTTGTTCAGGCGGATCGCGCGCGGAAGGCCGCGCGTGTCGAGCTCGACGACCGGCGCCTCGGTCACGAGCTCGGCGGTCTCGTCGCGATAGGCGAAGCGGATCGGCTGTCCGGCGAGCAGCGCCACCTGCTCCGGCGCACACGCCTGCAGCTCGGAGACGGCACGGAAACCGTCGGCGAGAATGGTGTCGCCTCCGTCCACGTCCGATTCCAGGCAGTGCAGCAGCTGCAAGGACGGCGGCGGATCGCGATACGGATTGTCGGTGTGCAGCGAGAGCGGTAGCGACGTGAACGCGAGATTCGCCGGGTCGACGCTGACCCGGACGTCGAAGATCCGTCCGTAGTTCGTCTCGCGCACGTGGCCGAACAGCTCCGCGACGCGTGCGACCGTCCCGTCCTCGCGCGGTGCGCCGGTCACGACGGCGAAGCCGTACTCCGCGACGGCCCGCAGCAGGCGCCGCAGCGCGTCTGGCGACGCGACGGCGTCGTCGTAGCCGACCTGCACGGGCGCGAACGACGCATCCCAGAGCGTGCGCGCCGGCCGGCCGTCCGCGGCATGCTCGCGGCGGAACACGCTGTGATGGCCGTCGGCCCAGTCGACGGCAACGACGTCGGTGTCGACAGTGACGTGCGCGATGCGCGCTTCCGGGACGATCGCCGTCGTCTCGAACAATCGCTGGCCGCTGACCGGATGGCGGCACTCGTCGCAGGGACACGCGTCGCGCAGTGCGAGCGGGTCGAGCCCTTCCGGCAGCAGCGCGGTCACGAGATCCTCGCGCGGGCGATGATCGACACGCGCTCGACGAGCAGCACGAGCACGAGCAGCACGAGCAGCTCCGTGCCGAGCTGCGCCCACTGGAAGAGCTCGATCGAGTTGAAGATCTGGAAGCCGAGGCCGCCGGCGCCGAATGCGCTCAGGACGAGCGCGGCGCGCACGTTCGAATCCATGCGGTAGATGACGAGCCCGAGGAACGTCGGCGCGACGCTCGGCAGCACCGCGTGCAGGAACACCTGGGTACGGCCGGCGCCCGACACGCGCAGCGCGTCGACCGGCCCCATGTCCATCTCCTCGACGGCCTCCGCGTAGAGCTTCGCGAGCACGCCGACCGTCTCGAACGTGAGCGCGAGGACGCCCGCGAAGGCATTCGGGCCGACGACGACGAGGAACAGGAGGCCGCTGACCCAGAGCGGTACGGTCCGGAGGAATCCCATCAGCGCACGCGAGGCCTCGTAGAGCGTCCGGTGCGGCGTGATGTTGCGCGCCGCGAGCGGCGTGAGCAGCAGCGAAAGCGCGAACGCGGCTGTCGTCCCGAGGAGTGCGGTGTCGAACGTCAGGATCGCGGCGTGGATCGAGCTGCGGAGGACGCCCCAGTCCGGCGGCACCATGTGCTGCACGATCCGGACGAGGTTGTGGAAGCTCCGGAAGAACTCGAGCGGCGCGACCTTCGCATCGCCCCACGCATGGACGTAGAGCGCGACGAGCGCGCCGGCGCCGACAAGCCAGCGCAGCGAACGCAGCCACGAGCGGCCGGGAGCGGCGACGGCGACGTCAGCGCTCGTCATCGTCGTCTCCGTAGAGCATCTCGATCTCCGCGTCGTCCACCGCGTGCGGCGCGCGGTCGAACGCGATGCGACCGTCGAGGAAGCCGATCAGCCGGTCCGCGTACCTCCGCGCGAGCTCCGGCTGGTGCAGGACGACGAGGACGCCGAGGCGCTCGTTCCGTGCGACGTCCGCGAGCAGCGAGAGAACGGCGTCGGCCGCCTTCGGGTCGAGGCTCGCCACGGGCTCGTCGGCGAGGATGACGCTCGCCTGCTGGCAGAGCGCGCGCGCGATCGCGACGCGTTGCGCCTGCCCGCCCGAGAGAGTCGCCGCGCGCTGGCCGGCGCGGTCGGCGAGACCGACGCGCGCAAGGGACTCGAGCGAGCGAGCGCGGATCTCGTTCGGGAAGAGTCGAGTCGAGAACGACTGCCGCAGCGGGAGCTCGCCGAGCGCACCGAACGCGACGTTCTCGAGCGCGCTGCGGCGACGGACGAGGAGCACGCTCTGGAACACCATCGCGGCGCGGCGGCGTGCCTGGCGCAGCGCGTCGCCGCGGACGCCGAGGAGATCGGTGCCGCAGAGTGCAACGCTGCCGTCGTCGGGCTCGAGGAGCCGGATCGCGCAGCGCAGGAGCGTCGACTTCCCGCTTCCGTTCGCGCCGAGCACGACCGTCAGCTCGCCGGGCCGCACGGAGACGTCGATGCCGCGCAGCACCTCGCGCGACCCGAACCGCTTCTGGAGCCCGCGGACCTCCAACACCGGCGGGGGCGCGGAACCTGCAGATTCCGCGCCCCTGGCCGGGAAAGCTGACGGCGCGACGGTCAGCCGATTGCGGAGATCTGGAGGTGCTCTGCGTTCACGACCGCGCGGATCGGGTTGTACCACGCGTCGTTCGCGGGGATCATCGGGCCCGAGTCGACCCCGAGCTCGGTGTCGACGAGCTTGAGCTGCGCCGGCGTGAGCTTGAGCAGCGCCTTCTTGACGGCCGCCTTGAAGCTCGGCGAGAGCGAGCCGCGCACCGTGATGGGGTCGTTCTGGATCGGATCCGACTTCCAGATCTCGCGGTACTTCGACGGATCGAACTGCTTCGCCGCGGTCGCCGTCGCCTGCTGCTGGCTGTTCACCTCGCCGGCGTCGACCTTGCCGTTCGTGAGTGCGAGGAGCGACGCGGGATGCGAGCCGGCGAAGATGATCTTCACGTCCTTGTCCGGATTGAGGCCCGCCTTGATGAGCGCGTAGCGCGGGAGGAGGTTCCCCGACGTCGAGCCCGGGTCGGAGAACGCGATCGTGTGGCCCTTGAGGTCGGCGACCGTCTTGATCGTCGAGTCGACCGGAACCCAGAGCCCCGCGGTGTAGGTCACGGGCTTGCGCTGCGCGGTCGCGAACACGGCGACCGGCTGGGCGTTCGCGATCGTGTGCGCGAAGATGTAGCCGAGAGGGCCGAACTCGCCCACGTCGATCTTGCCCGACTTCATCGCCTCGATCTCGTTCGTGTAGTTGTCGGTGACGATCAGGTTGACGGGGCAGTTCAGGTCCTTCGACAGCACGTTCGTCAGGGCCTGGTACGCACCGGTGAACTTGGCACCCGCGTCGTACGGCTCGACGCCGAAGTTGACCGAGCCACTGGGGCAGACGTTGACGTTCTTCGCGGCGGTCGCGGAAACAGCGGACATCGCGACCAGGGCCGTTGCGGACAGCACGGACGCGGCGAACGCGACCGCGAGTCGGCGAGCTCTCATGAGACTCCTCTCTCGTTCGACATCCAAGACGCCTCGAAGCTACGCCGGTCGTCGCTCACGATGGGTTACCGCGCGGTGACGAAGTGGAGAACCCACGTTAGGACCCGATGAAACGACAGTACGCTCGCGGTGCGTGAGCGAGCCGGTCCCGGTGAACGGTCGCCTCTACCGGCGTCCGCAGAAGCGCACGGCCGTCTTCTGCCTCGACGGCGTCGACCCCGCGTACCTCGAGGACGCCTTCGACCGCGGACTCACGCCGCGTATCGCGGAGCTCGCGGACGCGGGAACCTTCGTGCTCGGCCTGTCGCAGCTGCCGAGCTTCACCAATCCGAACAATCTCTCGATCGTGACGGGTGCGCCGCCGTCGGTACACGGTCTTCCCGGGAACCACTACCTCGCGCCCGACGGCGAAGAGGTGCAGCTCGACCGTGCGGACCAGCTGCGCGCGCCGACGATCCTCGCCGCGCTCGGCGACGCGGGGACGCGTGTGCTCGCCGTGACGACGAAGGAGAAGCTGCGCAAGCTGCTCGGCTCGGGCTCGGTCGACTCGGTCTCGGCGGAGTGCGCCGACAAGCAGTCGCTTCCGGGGATGCTCGGGAGCGTCGCGCGTGCCGTCGGCAGGCCGCAACCGGACATCTACGCCTGGGACGCCTCGCACTACGCGCTCGAGCTCGCGTTCGCGCTGGCCGACCGCTTCGACGTCGAGGTGCTCTACGTGTCGCTGACGGACGCCGTGCAGCACGCGGCGGCGCCCGGGGACGAGCTGAGCGACGCGTACCTGCGACGGCTCGACGAGCTCGTCGGCGCGTACCTCGACGCCGGCTGGGAGCTCGGGCTCGTCGCCGACCACGGGATGAACGCGAAGGCGGACATTCGCTACCTCGGCGAGGAGCTGCACGCGTTCCCCGGCGCGCGCGTCGTCCTCCCGATCACCGACCCCTACGTCGTGCACCACGCCGCGCTCGGCTCCGCGTGCTGGGTGCACGTCGACGGCGAGCCGGTCGACGCGTGCGCCGCGACGCTCCGTGCGGTGGAAGGGGTCGAGCAGGTGCTCACGCGCGACGAGGCCGCCGACGCACTTCACCTGCCGGCCGACCGCATCGGCGACCTCGTCGTCCTCGGCGACGACCGGACGGTGTTCGGCAAGCGGCCCGAGGACCACGACCTGTCGAAGCTGCGCGGCCCGCTGCGGTCGCACGGCGGGAGGCACGAGCAGAGCGTGCCGATCATCCTGTCGACGCGGCCCGCGCTTCCCGAGCTGCCGGTCGCGAACTCGGACGTCTTCTGGCTGCTGCTCGGGGAGGCCGCGTGACGATCGCGCCCGAGCTCGTCGAGCCGGCATGCCTGATCGGCGGTGACGAGGTGCGCGGCGCCGAGCGTTTCGATGTCGTCTACCCGTACACCGGCGAGGTCGTCGGAAGCGCACCGTCGCTCGAGGCGGAGCAGATCCGGCGTGCGCTCACGCTCGCAGGCTCGGCGCGGGTTGCGCTCGACCGCTACGGTCGGACCCGCGTGCTCGAGCGCGTCGCGGAATCGGTCGACGCGGCCGGCGACGCACTCGCCGCGGCGATCACCCGCGAGTCCGGCCTCTCGCTCAAGGACACGCGCCACGAGATCGCACGCGCGAGTGACGTCTTCCGCTCGGCGGCGCGGGCGGCGTTGCGCGACGACGGCGAGGCCTTCGCGGCCGACGTGTCCCCGAACGGTCGCGCGCGCCGCGCGTTCACGGTCCGCGAGCCGGTCCGGCTCGTCGCGGCGATCACGCCGTTCAACCATCCGCTGAACCAGGTTGCGCACAAGCTCGCGCCCGCGATCGCCGCGGGCGCGCCGATCGTCCTGAAGCCGTCGGAGAAGACGCCGCTCGCCGCGCTCTGGCTCGCGCGCGCGATCCTCGACGCCGGCTATGCGGCGGACGCGCTCGCGGTGGTGACGGGCGAGCCGCGCGTCGTCGTCGGCGAGATGCTCGCGCACGAGGCGGTCGAGGTCGTCGCCTTCACCGGCAGCGTCGAGGTCGGACGCTGGCTCGCCGCGAACGCCGGCTACCGCAGGACCGTGCTCGAGCTCGGCGGCAACGATCCGTTGATCGTCCTCGCAGACGCCGACCTCGACGAAGCTGCTGCGCTCGCTGTGCGCGGCGCGACCCAGAACAGCGGGCAGCGCTGCACGGCCGTGAAGCGCGTGCTCGTGGAGGCAACGGTCGCCGACGAGCTCGCCGCGCGCGTCGCCGCGCGCGCCGGGACGCTCGTCGTCGGGGATCCGCTCGACGAGCGCACCGACGTCGGGACGTTGATCGACGAAGAGGCTGCGCTCCGCGTCGAGCGGCGCGTCGTCGCCGCGCTCGCGGAGGGCGCGCAACTCCTCGGCGGCGGCGAGCGCGAGGGTCCGCAGATCGTGCCGCCGGTGCTCGACCGCGTTGCACCGACGAGCGAGCTCGTCCGCGAGGAGACGTTCGGGCCCGCGATCCCGCTCGTCCGCGTCGCCTCGCTCGACGAGGCGATCTCGGTGGCGAACGACACGGAGTACGGCCTCTCTGCGGGTGTCGTCACGAACGACCTCGCCGCGGTGACGCGCTGCGTTGCGGAGCTGCGGTGCGGCACCGTGAACGTCCGCGAGGTGCCGGGCTTCCGCAGCGAGGAGGCGCCGTTCGGCGGCGTGAAGGCCTCGGGCCTCGGCGTGAAGGAAGGCGTTGTCGAGTCGATGCGTGCGATGACGAACGTGAAGCTCGTCTCGCTTCCCTGGGGATCGATCGCCTCGTAGGCAATGAGGGCGAACGGCGTCGCCGCCAACGGGTACCGTTCCGTCGGTGCGCGCTCTCGCTCTCACTCTCGTCGCCGCCGTCGCGGGTGCACTCGCGGCCGCCTCGGGCGCGCGGGACGACGCGCCCCTCTGCTCCGCGCCGCGGCTCGCCGTGGCGTACGTCACGTCGGGCGGCGCCGCCGGATCGGTCGACGTCGAGTACTCGTTCCGGAATCGCGGCCCGGGCACATGCAGTCTCAGCGGGTATCCGAAGGTCGCGATGCTCTCGGCCGCCGGCGCGCCCGTGCACACGAGCGACAGCCCCGCACCGGGTGCGTACGGCGTCCATGTCGCGACGGTCGCGCTCGCACCCGGCGGCTCCGCGTACTTCGGGATCCACTACGCGGCCGCCACCGGCTTCGGCAACCTGAAGTGCCCGGCCTCGGCGGCGCTCGCGTTCACGCCTCCAGGCGCGAAACAGTCGCTCACGCTTCGCGGCAAGGGCGGCGCGATCCAGCCGTACGGCGGCTCGATCCCGCACCTCCAGTGCGGCATCGTGCACGTGAGCGCGCTGAGCGCGAAGCGCGTGCTCTAGCGCAGGATGCCCGTGTGCCCGAGCGAGTAGCGCCCGGGCTGCGGCCAGACGCAGAGGCCGTGCGGCCCCGCCCCCACCGGGATCTTCGCGAGCAGCTTGCCGTTCCGCGTCGAGATCGCGTACACGACGCCGCTGTAGCGGCCGGACACCCACAGCACCTTCCCGTCGGCCGAGACGCCGCCCATGTCGGGTGACCCGCCGCCGGGGATCCGCCACTTCGCGACCTGTTTGCGCGTCGCGAAGCTCACGACGGAGATCGACCCCTCGCCGCGGTTCGTGACGTAGAGGTCCTTCGAGTCGCGGCTCGGGTAGAGACCGTGCGCACCCGAGCCCGTGCGCAGGAATCCGATCACCTTCAGCCGTGCCCCGTCGATCTCCCAGATCCCGCCGTGCACCGTGTCGGCGACGTAGAAGACGCGGCCGTCGGGCGACAGCTTCACGTCCTGCGGCGCGCCGCCGCCGGGCAGGTGCAGCACTCCCGCAACTCGCTGGTTCTGCACGTCGACCTTCACCATCTCGCCGGAGAACTCGCAGCTGACGAGCGCGTAGTCGCCGAGCGCGGAGAAATCCATGTGGTCGGGACCGACGCACGGCATGTCGAGGGAGTTCACGAGCGCGAACGAGTGCGCGTTCCGGAAGTCGAGGTGGTGCAGGCGCTCCGCGACGACGATGGCGTAGCGGCCGTTCGGCGTGAAGTACATGTTGTAGGGGTCTTCGACGGGAATCGTCCGGCCCGGCTTGCCGGTGCGCGGGTCGATCGTCGTCAGGCTGTTGCCGAGATCGTTCGTCACGTACAGCGTCCTCAGGTTCCACGCGGGGACGACGTGCTGCGGCAGCGCGCCGACGGCGAAGCGCTCCACGATCCGGAACGTGTGCGGATCGATCACGTCGACCGTGTTGCTCTCGCTGTTCGGGACATAGATGCGCGAAACCGCGAGTCGCGCCGCGGGCGCGAGCATCCCCGCTCCATCGTGGGCGTAGACGTTCGTGATCCGCGTCGCCGCGGCAGGCGCGCGCGTTGCGTGCACGCGGCCCGACGGGACGAGCGTGCTCAGCGTCGCCACCGTCCCCGAGGCCGCGTGGCCGCCTGCGACGAGGATGCGCCCGCCGACCGTCGCGGCGGCGAGATCGGAGCGTGCGACGGCGAGGCTTCCCGCCGCGACGACGGTCCGTCGGCTCGGATTCACCGCGACGATGCGCGCGGTCGGCGTGTCGACCGAGGCACCACGGCCGCCGATCACGTAGACGAGGCCGCCGAGCGTCGCCGCGGCGGCGTGCGTCGTCGGTGCGGGCAGCGTGCCGATTCGCGTAACACTCCCGGTCGCCGGCGTGAACGCGTAGACGGCGCTGCTCG
>JAFAHG010000006.1 GCA_019237315.1 Actinomycetota bacterium | reverse complement strand
GACGGCGACCCTCCCGGCGTGACGCCGGCAGTGACCACGCCGTCCCGCTTCTCCTCATTGTGCACTGCCGCTAACCGTCTTCGCTCGCCGGCGTCCAACTCTCCGGTCACTGCAACCTCGCGCACAGGTGTGCGAGGCGGGAGGAAGGAGGCGCGAAAGGAGAAAAGGCGACGTGAAGGACCGCATCCGGAGGCTGCTCGCAGCCTCGACGGTCACCCTCCTGGTGGCCGCCATCTCCGTCTCCGCCGGCTCCGCGACACGCGGGGTCTCTGCGGGCGGCATCCTCAGAGTCGGCTGGGAGCAGGCGTTCGGCTTCACCGACAACTTCGACCCCACCGGCGAGTACCTCGGCGACGCGATCGGCATCTACTCCAGCCTGCTCACGCGCACGCTCGTCGGGTACGAGCACGCTCCGGGCGCAGCCGGCAACAAGCTGATCCCCGACCTCGCGACGTCGGTGCCGACACCGACGAACGGTGGGACGACGTACACGTTCCATCTCAAGCAAGGCGTGAAGTTCAGCCCGCCGGTCAACCGCGCGGTCACGTCGAAGGACATCCTGTACGCGCTCGAGCGGATCGCCAAGCCGAAAGACGGGGCCGAGTACGCCTTCTACTACACGGTGATCAAGGGCTTCGAGGCGTACAGCAAGGGCAAGGCGAAGACGATCGCGGGAATCAAGACGCCGAACGCGAGCACGATCGTCTTCAACCTCACCGCGCCGACCGGGGACTTCCTCTACCGCCTGAGCATGCCGGCGACGGGACCGATCCCGGTCGAGGTGGCGAAGTGCTTCGAAGGGCAGGCCGGCAAGTACGGGCGCGACCTCGTATCGACGGGCCCGTACATGATCGCCGGCATGGACAAGGTGAGTGACTCGTCCTGCGCCGCGCTGAAGCCGGCGAGCGGCTTCGACGGGCAGACGGTGCTCGACCTCGTCCGCAACCCGAACTACGACCCGAAGACGGACTCGAAGACGGCGCGTGAGGCGTACGCCGACGAGATCAAGTTCACGGTCGACGCGAGCGCCGACGACATCTTCAACAAGATCGAGGCGGGCCAGCTCGACATGGCGAACTCGACGATCCCGCCGCAGGTACTGCGGAAGTACGCGACCGACCCGAGCCTGAAGCCGTGGTTTCACCAGAACTCGGGCGACCGCACTTGGTACATCACGCTCAACCTGACGCAGCCGCCGTTCGACGACATCCACGTCCGGCGGGCGATGAACTGGATCGCGGACAAGGCGGGTCTCGTTCAGGCGTGGGGCGGCCCGACCTACGGCGCGGTCGCGAACCACATCGTCCCGGACACGCTGTTCAACAACCAGCTCGCCGACTACAAGCCGTACGGGACGGCGGGCGACCACGGCTCGCTCGACAAGGCGAAGGCCGCGATGAAGGGCTCGAAGTACGACACGAACGGCGACGGCACCTGTTCCGCACCGCAGTGCAAGAACGTGGTGCTGCTCGCGGACGCGCGCGCCGTCGACGCAAAACTCGTGCCGGTGCTCGAGGCCGACGCGAAGAAGATCGGCATCACGTTCACGGTACGCACCATCAACGGCGCATATCCGACGATCCAGACTCCGTCGAAGGGGATTCCGATCTCGGAGCGGCCGGGCTGGGGCAAGGACTATGCCGACGCACTGACGTTCTTCGAGCCGTTGTTCGACGGACGCACGATCATCCCGCAGGGAAACACCGACTACTCGCTCGTCGGCATCACGCCGGCGCAGTGCGCAGCCGACGGCGTCAAGGGCGACTGCACGAACGTGCCGAGCGTCAACTCGCAGCTCGACAAGTGCGCCGCGCTGTCGGGCCAGCCTCGGCTCACCTGCTACGAGAACCTCGACAAGTACCTGATGACGAACGTGGTTCCGTGGGTTCCCTACCTCTGGTCGTACGTCACGCGCATCACGAGCAAGAACGTGACGCACTACCAGTTCGATCAGTTCGCGACGACCCCGGCGTACGCGAACATCGCGGTGAAGTAGGCGCCGCGAGAGGCCGGGGCGCCGGCCGCACGCGCGCCCCGGCCTTCTTTCCTCACTCGAGCGGCTGCGTGAGCTGGATGCGGTTCCCGTCGGGGTCGAAGACGTCGACGAGCCGCATCTGGCCGGCCAGCTCGAGGACCGTGCCCACCGTGACCGACGACGCACGCAGGCGGTCGGCCTCGGCCTTCACGTCGTCGACGTCGATCGTCGCGACCGGTCCCTCCGGGTTCGGGTCGCCGACCGCGAGCGCGATCTGTGTCTGGCCGCGCTCGAGCTGGGCCCACTTGTCGTCGAAGTCGACGTAGGTCTCCTCGAAGCCGAGCGCTCGCTTGTAGAAGCTGCGGCCGGAATCGAAGTCGCTGACGAGGTACCAGACGCGCATCAGAGTGCGAGCCCGGGCTCCTCGAGGAACGACTTCAACGTCCGCAGGAAGTCGGCCGCCGGAGCGCCGTCGACGGCGCGATGGTCGACGGTCAGCGTGAGCGTGAGCATCGGGCGAACGACGACGTCTCCATCGACGACGACGGCGCGGTCCTGCGTGGCGCCGACGGCGAGGATCGCAGCCTGCGGCGGGTTGAGCACGGCGACGAACTGCTCGACGCCGTACATGCCGAGATTCGAGATCGTGAAGGTGCCACCCTCGATGTCCTCCTGGCGGAGCCTGTTCTCGCGTGCACGGCCGATCACCTCGGCGCGCCGTGTCGCGAGCTCGGTCAGCGACAGCTCGTCGGCGCCGTGGACGACGGGGACGACGAGTCCCTGCGGGGCGGCGGCTGCGATGCCGATGTTCGCGCGCGGGAAGCGGAGGAGCGCATCGTCGGCGAACCGGACGTTGACGTCGGGGTGGCGCACGAGCGCGAGCGCCGAGAGCTTCGCCAGGACGTCGGTGACGGTGACGCGCACGGCCGGGTCGAGCTCGCGCGACCGCGCGACGAGCGCGTTCGCGCGCGTCATGTCGGGGGAGACGACGAGCTCGAAGACGGGAACCT
>JAFAHG010000043.1 GCA_019237315.1 Actinomycetota bacterium | reverse complement strand
CGGCACGGCGTGTCTCGTGCGGCAGGGCCGATCGTCGACGAGTCCGGACGGGTCGTGGGTGCGCATGACGGCCACTGGCGTTACACGGTCGGGCAGCGGCGGGGGCTCGGCGTCGCCGCCCGCGAGCCGCTGTACGCGATCTCGGCGGACGCCGCGACGAACACGCTCGTCGTCGGCCCGCGCGCGTCGCTCGGCCGCACGCGCGTCTCCGTCGAGGGTCGCCTCTTCGCGGAGGTGCCACGGGTCGAGGCGAAGCTCCGCTACCGCTCGCCCGCCACCGGGGCCTGCGTCGAGCCCACCGCCGACGGCTTCGAGCTCCGTCTCGACCGGCCCGCCTACGGCGTGGCGCGCGGCCAGGCGGCCGTCCTCTACGCGGACGGCGCCGTCGTCGGGTCGGGGCTGATCACGGCGACCGGGGTCTAAGATCCCGCCCGTGCTCCTCGCCTTCACGGCCAGCGACGCGGCCTGGATCGCCCTCGCGGTCTTCCTCGTCACCGTCGGTCTCGGCCTCGGCTGGGTCTTTTTGCGACTAGGCGCAACTTTCGGACGGCTTTCTTCGTTGATCAGGGGTACGGAACGAGAACTTTTGCCGGTGATCGCGAAGGTCGGAGGGTCCGTCGATCGGGTGAACGCAGAGCTCGACAAATTGGGGCAGGCCAGCGACAGCGCCGTCGACGCGGTCGAGAGCGTCGACCAGGCGGTGCGCGCCGTGAGTTTCGCCGTCAAGCGACCGGTGCAGAAGCTGACGGGGCTCGCGGCGGGTGTGTCCCACGGCGCCGCCAGCCTCCGCGCACGCCGCAGTTGGAGCGACGCCGTCGCAACCGGAAAGGAAGCTGCGGCACGCCGCGAAGCCGACTTCGAAGAGGAGCTCCGACGCGCACGTGACTGACGAGATCACCCTCACGATTCCGCGCGACCGCGAGTACCACCGCGTCGCGCACCTCGTCCTCGGCGGGCTCGCCCTGCGGCTCGACCTGACGATCGAGATGCTCGAGGACATGCAGATCGCACTCGACGCGCTCCTGAACGCGAGCGCCGTCGACGGTGACGTGACGGTTGCGCTCTCGAACCACGACGGACTGCTCGAGACGCGCGTCGCCCCCGTCGATGTCGGCTCGCTCGACGGCGGCAGCGACAGCGACCTCGACCTGCGCCGCGTCCTGATGGCGGTCGCGGACGACGTCGAGGTCGAAGGAGACTCCGTGCGTCTGCTGAAGCGGGTGGGTGCGAGTGGCTGAGAACGACAAGATCCTCCTGCGCCGCTACCACGAGCAAGGCGATCTGCAAGCACGCCAGCAGCTGATCGAGCAGTACATGTCGCTGGTGCGCTCGCTTGCGCGGCGCTACGCCTACCGCGGCGAGCAGTTCGACGACCTCGTCCAGATCGGCGCGATCGGCCTGATCAAGGCGATCGACCGCTTCGACGTCAACCGCGGCGTCGAGCTGACGACGTACGCGACGCCGAACATCATCGGTGAGATCAAGCGGCACTTCCGCGACCGCAGCTGGGCGGTTCGCGTTCCGCGCGGGTTGCAAGAGCTGAACGTCCAGCTCTCGAAGCTGGTCGAGCAGTTGACCGTGCAGCTTGCGCGCTCGCCGACGATCCCCGAGCTGGCGCAGGCCGCCGGCGTCGAGGAGGAAGCGGTGCTCGAGGCGCTCGAGTCCGGTCGTGCGTACTCCTCCCTTTCCCTCTCGCAGGGCGGCGGGCAGGAGGACGGCGACGAGATCGACCCGCTCGAGACGCTGGGGGAGATCGAGCACGAGTACGAGGTCTCGGAAGACCGCGCTGTGCTCGCGCCCGGCTTCCGCGTGCTCGACCCGCGCGAGCGGACGATCCTCCACCTGCGCTTCTTCGAGGGCCTGACGCAGTCGCAGATCGCGCAGCAGGTGGGCATCTCGCAGATGCACGTGTCCCGCCTGATCCGCCGTGCGCTCGAGAAGATCCGCGACGAGATCGCCGCGGACGAGGCGCAGGGCAGCGCCGCCCAGCGCGGCTAGCAGGCGCGCCTACACTGTCGTCGTTGCGGACGACGGCTGAGCTGCGCGAGGCGTTCCAGCGCTTCTACGAGGAGCGCGGGCATCTCCGCGTGCCCTCGCACTCGCTGGTGCCGCCGGCGGACGACCCGTCGACGCTCTTCATCGTCGCGGGGATGCAGCAGTTCAAGCCGTACTTCCTCGGCATCCGCGAGCCGCCGGCGAGGCGCGCGGTGAGCGTGCAGAAGTGCCTGCGCGCCGGCGGGAAGGACACAGACCTCGAGGACGTGGGGCGCACCGACCGCCACAACAGCTTCTTCGAGATGATGGGCAACTTCTCGTTCGGCGACTATTTCAAGGACGAGGCGGTCGACTACGCATGGGAGTTCGTCACGAAGGTGCTCGAGCTCGACCCGGACCGCCTCTGGGTGACGGTGCACGAGGGGAACGCGGCGCTCGAGCTCGACGAGGACACGGTTGCGATCGAGGCGTGGAAGCGCGTCGGGATCCCGCCGGAGCGCATCGTGCGCCTCGGCGACGACAACTTCTGGAAGGCCGCGGACACCGGTCCGTGCGGGCCGTGCTCGGAGATCTTCTTCGACCGCGGCGAGGAGCACGGCTGCGGCGATCCCGCGTGCCGGCCGGGGCACTGCGACCGCCACTACGAGTTCTACAACCTCGTCTTCATGCAGTACGACCTGCAGCCGGGCAACAAGCTCGTGCCGCTGCCGGCGCAGAACGTCGACACCGGCATGGGCGTCGAGCGCACCGCCTGCGTGCTGCAGGGCGTCTCGTCGAACTACGACACCGACGGCTTCCGGCTGATCATGGACTGGATCGAGGAGCACGCCGACGTGCCGTACCGCGACAGCGAGGCGTCGACGAAGGCGTACCGCGTGCTCGCCGACCACGGTCGCGCGGTGACCTTCCTGATCGCCGACGGCGTCGTCCCGTCGAACGAGGGCCGCGGGTACATCTGCAGGCGCCTGCTGCGGCGCGCCGTGCAGCACGGACAGCGTGTCGGCCTCGACGGACTGCACCGCCTGCCTGCCGTCGTGATCGAGCAGATGGGCGCGGCGTACCCGGAGCTGACCGAGCACGCGGAGGAGATCGAGCGCGTCGTCCGGCTCGAGGAGGAGCGTTTCCGCGAGACGCTTGCGCGCGGCATGCGCGAGTTCGACGAGCTCGCGGCGCGCGACGCGATCACCGGCGACGAGGCATTCACCCTCGCGACGACGTACGGCTTTCCGATCGAGCTGACGCAGGAGCTCGCCGAGGAGCGCGGCCAGCCGGTCGACGTCGACCGTTTCCGTCTGCTGATGGAGGAGCACCGCGTCATCTCGCGCGCGGGCGGCGAGAAGTCCGATCTGCAACGTGCTGCGGACTTCGCGCGCGACGCCGGCTTCCGAACCGAGTTCGTCGGTTACGAGAAGATCGACGTCCTGACCGAGCTCGCGGCGGTCGAGGAGCTCGGTGACGGCCTCTTCCTCGCGAAGCTCCGCGAGTCGCCGTTCTACCCCGACGGCGGCGGGCAGGTCACGGATGCCGGCGAGCTCGTGCACGAAGGCTCGGGGGCCGTCGCCGCGTTGCGTGCGGCGTACCGCTTCGGCGACGACCAGGCGCTCGTGTTCGAGGGGACGGGGTTCGCGGCGGGGGACCGCGTGCGTGCAGTCGTCACGTGGGACGTGCGCTTCCCGACGATGGCGAACCACACGGCGACGCACCTGCTCCACGCGGCGCTGCGCGAGGTGCTCGGCGAGCACGTGAAGCAGGCGGGGTCGTCGGTGCGGCCGGACAAGCTCCGCTTCGACTTCTCGCATCCCTCCCCGCTGTCGGCCGAGGAACGCGAGCGTGTCGAGCGGATCGTGAACGAGAAGGTGTTCGAGGCGATCCCCGTGCGCACGTTCGTGACGCCGATCGACGAGGCGCGCAAGCTCGGCGCGATGATGCTTTTCGGTGAGAAGTACGGGGCAGAGGTGCGCGTGGTCGAGATCGACGGCTTCTCACGCGAGCTCTGCGGTGGGACGCACGTGCGCTCGACGGCCGAGATCGGCCCGTTCGTGATCGTGAGCGAAGGCTCCGTCGGGTCGGGCGCGCGGCGCATCGAGGCGGTCTCGTCGGGTGAGGCGTGGGCAGTCCTGCACGGGCGGTCGCGCGAGCTGGACGACGTCCGCACGGAGCTCGAGCAGGCGAGGCGCGAGGCGAAGAAGCCGAAGGCGGAAGCCCGGAACGTCGACGTCGAGCCCGAGGTCGAGGTCGTAAACGGGACGAACGTGATCGTGCAGGCCGTCGAGGGCATCGGCTCGGACGCCCTGCTCGATCTCTCCGACCGCTTCAAGCAACGGCAGTCGCCGGCGGCGGTCGTGCTCGGCTCGCGCGAGAACGGCACGGTGCACCTCGTCGCGAACTTCGACCAGGCGGTCGCGCAGCGCGTGTCCGCTGGCGACGTCGTGAAGGAAATCGCGCCGATCGTGGGCGGGGGCGGCGGCGGACGGCCGACGATGGCGCGTGCCGGCGGCAAGGAACCCGAGCGCCTCGCCGATGCGCTCGAGCGCGCGCGGCAACTGATCACCTCAGCTCTCGGGTGAAGGTCCTCGCGCTGGACTACGGGTCGGCGCGAACCGGCGTCGCCGTCTCGGACCCGACCGGCACGGTCGCGCGTCCGCTCGGCCTCGTCGAGTACGTCGACGAGCCGGACGGGTTCAAGCGGCTGCTCGACGTGATCCGCGTCGAGCAGCCGGAGGAGATCGTCGTCGGCCTCCCGCTCACGCTGAAGGGCACGCATGGAGACCAGGCCGATGCGACGACGCGGTTCGTCGAGTCGCTGCGCGACGTGCTCGAGATCCCGGTCGAGACCTATGACGAGCGGTTCACATCCGTGCTCGCCGACGGCGACGACGCCCGGGCTGCTGCCCATCTGCTGTCGACCTACCTCGAATGGCGAAGCGCGCGGCGCTGATCGTCGCCGGGGCATTCGCCCTCGCGGGGTGCGGCAGCAGCAAGCCCGCCGCGCCTCCGCCGCCGCCCCCGCCGCCGAAACCGTTCCGGATCGTCTTCCCGGAGGGCTTCACGCGGGTCGAGATGGCGTTGCGCGTCGCGAAGGTGGCGAAGATCGCGCAACACGAGCGGCACGAGCCGGTGCGGCTGAACGAGCGCGCGTACCTCCTCGCGAGCAAGCGCGGGTTGGTTCCTTGCTTCGGGAAGCAGATCCAGTCGAACCTCGAGGGGTTCCTCTTCCCGGCGACATACGACTTCCTGCGGCAGACGCCGTCGCGGGTGCTCGTGCAGGCGCAGCTGATCGCGTTCTGTCGCAACTGGCGCCGGCTGAATCTCGCGTACGCCGTCTCGAAGCATCTCACCGCCTACGACGTGCTCGAGATCGCGTCGATGGTCGAGGAGGAGGCGGCGGTTCCCGGCGACCGCCCGAAGGTCGCGGCGGTGATCTACAACCGGCTGCGTGACCGCATGCCGCTGCAGATCGACGCAACCCTCCGGTACGGGTTGCACATCCCGCCCACACAGTCGATCACCCAGTCGGAGCTCGCGAGTGACAACCCCTACAACACGCGCAAGCTGTACGGCCTGCCGCCGACGCCGATCGGCAACCCCGGCTTCGCGTCGCTGCAGGCCGCTGCACATCCGTCGCGACTCGGCTATCTGTACTACGCGCGGATCCCGAACACGGACAGGCAGGTGTTCTTCGAGAGCTACACCGCGTACGAGCAGTACCTCGCGACGCACGGGTACGGCCCGCATTGACCCAGCACGTCTATCTGCTCGGTCACCCCGTCTCGCATTCGCTCTCGCCGAAGATGCAGAACGCCGCGTTCGCCGCGCGCGGGCTCGACTGGGACTACACCGCACTCGACGTCGAGGACGTCGTTGCCGCCGTCGACGACCTGCGTGCGCGCGGATTCGCCGGCGCGAACGTCACGATCCCGCACAAGCAGGCGGTCGTCGCCGCGTGCGACGAGGCGGAAGGCGACTCGATCAACACGCTCGTCGTCCGCGACGGCCGCGTGCTCGGCTTCAACACCGACAAGAACATCCTCGCGGGCATCGAGGCTCGGCGCGCGTGCGTGATCGGCGCGGGCGGCGCGGCGCGTGCGCTCGCGCCTGCGCTTCCACCGGACACACGCGTCTTCTCGCGCCGCGGCGAGTGGCCGCCGGACGCCGACGGGTGCGACCTGGTCGTCAACGCGACGCCCGTCCGCGACGAGCTCCTCGTCGTCCCGCACGCGGGGCAGGTCGTCGTCGAGCTCGCGTACTCCGGAGACAGCGGCGACACCGCGCTCGCCGCTGCGGCGCGCGCTGCAGGCGCCACGGTGATCGACGGGCGCGAGGCGCTCGTGCGGCAGGGGGCGAAGAGCTTCGAGCTCTGGACCGGCGTCGAGGCGCCGGTCGACGTGATGCGCGCCGCGGTTCGCCTCTAGGCTGGAGGCATGACCCTCCGTCTCGCAAGCGCGGGCGAGTCGCACGGCCCTGCGTTGGTCGCGATCGTCACCGGGCTTCCGGCCGGGCTCCTGCTCGACCGGGACGCGATCAACGCCGACCTGCGCCGACGGCAGGAGGGCTACGGACGAAGCCCGCGCCAGCAAATCGAGACGGACGAGATCGAGGTGCTCGCCGGGCTCCGGCACGGCCGGACGCTCGGGACGCCGCTCGCGCTCGTCGTGCGGAACCGCGACCACAAGAACTGGACGTGGGGGATGAACCCCTGGCCTCCCGAGGGCGAGCCCGAAGGGAAGGGGACGAAGGCGGTCACCTTGCCGCGGCCCGGCCACGCGGATCTCGCCGGGGTGCTCAAGTACGGGCACGACGACGTCCGCAACGCTCTCGAGCGCGCGTCGGCGCGGCACACGGCCGTCCACGTCGCCGCCGGCGCGGCGGCGAAGGCGCTTCTCGGAACGATCGGGATCGAGGTCGCAGGCTCGACGGTGGAGGAGGAACGGTTGCGCGCCGAGATCGACGAGGCGCGCAAGGAGCGCGACACGGTCGGCGGCGTCGTCGAGGTGCGCGCGCGCGGCGTACCGCCGGGACTCGGGACGTACGCGACGAAGGAGGACCGGCTCGACGCGCGCCTCGCCGCGGCCGTGATGGGCATCCAGGCGGTGAAGGGCGTCGAGATCGGCGACGGCTTCGACCTCGCGGCGAAGCGCGGCTCGGCGGCGCACGACGAGATCCGCACCGACCGCCGCCGCGACACGAACCACGCCGGCGGTCTCGAAGCCGGAATGTCGAACGGCGAGGAGATCGTCGTGCGCGCGGCGATGAAGCCGTTGCCGACGTTGATGAAGCCGCTCTCATCGGTCGACCTCGCCACCGGCGAGGCCGCGCAGGCGCTCGTGGAGCGCTCCGACGTCGCGGCGGTGGAGGCGCTCGCCGTCGTCGCCGAGGCGGCCGTCGCGTGGGAGCTCGCAGTCTCGGCGCACGAGAAGTTCGGCGGCGACAGCGTCGAGGACTTCGTCGCCGCGTGGCGCGCGTACGTCGAGCGCATCCAGTGGCGCTGAACGCGCTCGACCGCCACGTCGTCGTCACCGGCTTCATGGGGGCCGGCAAGACGACGCTCGGCCGCGACCTCGCGCGCCGCCTCGGCCGTCCGTTCCACGACGTCGACCACGCGATCGAGGAGGTGCACGGTCCGATCTGGGACATCTTCGCGCGCGACGGCGAAGCGGCGTTCCGCGCGATCGAGGCGGAGTTCGTCCGCGCCGCGACGGCGGCGCGCGACCCATCGGTGATCGCGGTCGGCGGTGGCGCTGTCGAGACGCGCGGCCTCCTGCGCGAGACCGACGCCTTCGTGCTCTTCGTGGACGTCGACGTCGACACGGCGTGGGAGCGCGTGCGCCGGAGCAACCGCCCGCTCGCGCGCGACGAAAGCGAGTTCCGCCGCCGCTACGAGCTGCGACAGCCCATGTACGAGGAGGTCGCGGACGGAACGGCCTCCGATTCCGACGGCGCAGTGCTCGCCGCCGCGGGCGTCCACCACGAGACGGGTTCGCTCGACGATCTCGGTGCACTCGTCCCCGGCGACGGCCGGGTCGCGCTCGTCGGCGACGCGGTCGTGCTCGGCATCTACGGGCCGCGTGCGCAGGAGGCGCTCGGCAAGCGGTTCGCGTCCCTGCACGAGCTGCCGCCGGGCGAGTCGGCGAAGCAGGGAGCGGTCCTCGAGCGCCTCTGGGGCGAGCTTCGCCTTGACCGCTCGGGGACGATCGTCGCGCTCGGCGGCGGCTGCACCACCGACCTCGCCGGGTTCGCCGCCGCGACCTATCTGCGCGGCGTGCCATGGGTCGCCGTGCCGACGACGCTCGTCGGTCAGGTCGACGCGGCGGTCGGCGGCAAGACCGCGATCGACATCCCCGGTGGCAAGAACCTCGTCGGCGCGTTCCACTGGCCTGCGCGCGTCGTGATCGACGAAACGCTTCTCGAGACGCTGCCCGAGCGCGAACGGCGCCAGGGGCTCGCGGAGCTCGTGAAGACGCAACTCCTCGCCGGCCGCGAGCTCGACGTGCGCGGCGCCGCGGCGTACAAGAGCGCGGTGTGCCTGCGCGACCCGTACGACCACGGAGACAGGCGCTGGCTCAACCTCGGGCATACGTTCGCCCACGCGCTCGAGGCTGCGGCCGACTTCGACCTGCCGCACGGGGACGCAGTGGCGCTCGGGCTGCTGGCGGCGCTCCGGCTCTCCGGACGGGACACCGCGGCGGTCGAGGCCCGGCTCGCCCCGAAGGCGGTCGCGGTCGACGTGGAGCGAGCCTGGCAAGCGCTCCTCCGCGACAAGAAGCGCTCCGGCGACACGATCAACGTGGTGCTGCTCGGCGGCAACGGGCCCGTCGTCGAAGCGCGTCCCGCCGCCGACGTGCGGCGGGAGCTGGAACGCCTGATCGCTTGAAAGGTGCCTGACTTCAGTCAGGCAGCGTCAACTCAAATACGCTGCCCGAAATGCAGGTCCTCATCCTGAACGGCGTGAACCTCGACGTGCTCGGCCGGCGCGACCCGTCGGTCTACGGCGGCATCAGTCTCAACGAGCTCGAGACGCGGATCTACGAATGGGCGCACGAGCTCGGTGTCAGCGTGCGCTGCCGGCAGTCGAACAGCGAGGGTGAGTTCATCGGCTGGATCCACGACGCATACGACGACGCTGACGCGCTCGTCGTGAACCCGGGCGCGTGGACGCACTACAGCTACGCGATCCACGACGCGCTCGAGCCGTTCGCGGGGCCGGTCGTCGAGGTGCACCTGTCGAACATCGAGGGGCGCGAGGACTGGCGGCGGCATTCCGTGATCGCCGACGTCGTGTCGCACCGCGTGCTCGGCAAGGGCCCCGAGGGGTATCGCGACGCGCTCGTCCATCTGCAGGGCGGAGCGTCGTGACCGCACGGCTCGACGCACTGCGTGCGCGGCTCACCGAGCCGCTGCTCGTCACGAACCTCGTCAACGTGCGCTACCTGACGGGCTTCGAGAGCTCGAACGCGGCGCTCCTCGTCGATCCCGGCGGCGAGACGCAGCTCTTCACCGACTTCCGCTACTTCGAGACCGCCGAGTCCGTCGCCGGCGTCGAGGCGGTGCAGACGAAGCGCGCGCTCGTCCGCGACCTCTCCGAGCGTCTGAAAGGGACGCTCGCCTTCGAGGCGGACGCGATTCCGTACTCGCAGTACCAGGTACTCGGTTCCGGCGGTCTCGACCTCGTCCCGACGACGGGTGTCGTCGAGGAGTTGCGTGCGGTCAAGGACGAGGGCGAGATCGAGATCATCCGACGTGCCGCCCTCGGTGCGGACCGCGCGTTCGAGGCGCTCACCGCGGAGGTGTGGATCGGACGCAGCGAACGCGAGCTCGCGTGGCGGCTGCACCAGCTCATGCACGCGCACGGCGCCGACGACGTCTCGTTCGAGATCTCGGTCGCGTCGGGCACGAACGCGTCGAAGCCGCACACCGAGCCGACCGACCGCATCGTCGAGGAGCACACCCTCGTGATCACCGACTGGGGTGCGCGGCTCGACGGCTACTGCTCGGACTGCACGCGGACGCCCGCAACGGGCGACCTGCCGCGTGAGCTACGTCGTGCCTACGACGCGTGCCTGGAGGCGCAGCTCGCCGCCGTCGATGGGATCCGGCCGGGCATGACGGGCGTCGAGGCGGACGCGCTCGCGCGGTCCGTGATCGAGGAGCGCGGGTACGGCGCGCGTTTCGGGCACGGACTCGGCCACGGCGTCGGCCTCGCGATCCACGAGGCGCCGCGGCTCTCGCCGGAATCGACGGACGTGCTCGAGGTGGGAAACGTGGTCACCGTCGAGCCGGGCGTCTACCTGCCGGGCCTCGGCGGCGTGCGCATCGAGGATCTCGCCGTGGTGCGCGAGGACGGGCTCGAGCTCCTCACGTCGTTCCCCAAGGAGCTGACCCACGTCTCTTAGCTACCCTGCTGCGCCGTGCCACCCGTAAGCACAAACGAGTTCCGGAACGGCATGCACATCGAGCTCGACGGCCAGACCTGGCGCATCGTCGAGTTCCAGCACGTGAAGCCGGGCAAGGGAGGGGCGTTCGTCCGCACGAAGCTGAAGTCGCTCGACTCCGGCTCTGTCGTCGACCGCACCTTCCGCGCGGGCGAGAAGTTCGAGCGCGTGTTCACGGAGAACAAGAACATGCAGTACCTCTACGACGCGGGCGACGACGTGGTCTTCATGGACGAGGAGACCTACGAGCAGATCAACATGCCACGTTCGAGCGTCGAGGACGCGCTGCCGTTCCTCCAGCCGTCGTCCTCGGTGCAGGTGCTCTTCGTCGGCGGCCGGGCGTCGGGCGTCGACCTGCCGGCGTCGGTCGTGCTCGAGGTGACCGAGACGGAGCCCGGCGTGAAAGGGGACACCGTCTCGAACGTGACGAAGCCCGCGACGCTCGAGACCGGCGGCGTCGTCCAGGTGCCGCTCTTCGTGAACGTGGGCGACAAGATCAAGGTCGACCCGCGCGAACGTCGCTACATCTCGAGAGCCTGAGGCGGTAGCTCGAACGCGGCGGTGTCGCCGCTCCGCGGCGGGATGCGCGCGGCGATCCACGCCGCCGCGCCACAGCGTGGGCACGCGCACTTGATCCCGCGCGGCGGCTCGTCGTACTCGTAGTGGCAGTCGAGGCAGCGCACATGCGACGGCTGTGGATCTCGCCCCATACCGTTCTCGATGCCGGTCGAGGCCGGAACTTGCGCGACGGTAAGGTCCCGGTCGTGCCGAAGCTCGTCGACACCACGATCCGCCTGCTCGGACAGGAACCACTCGAGTCCGCGCTGCCCACCTCGGCTCTCCTCGAGCTCGCCGCCGTGCTCGATCGGGCCGGCTTTGCCTACCTGGAGGTCTCCGGCGGCGGCGTCTTCGACGCGGCCGTCCGCCGCGGCGTCGAGAGCCCGTGGGAGCGCATCCGCGCGATTCGCGCCCGTACGACGACCCCGCTCGCGCTCGCAGTGCGCGGGCGCTTCCTCGTCGGGTCGCGCCCCGTCGGGCGCGAGCTCGCGCGCCGGTTCTTCGCCTCTGCCGCCGACAGCGGCATCGACGTCTTCCGTCTCCACGATCCCTTGAACGACGCGGACAACCTGCGGGATGCGGCCGACGCGATCCGCGCGGCAGGGCGCGAGTTCGACGCCGGGCTCCTCTACGGGAGCAACCGCCACGAGGCGCTCGTCGAAGCCGCGCGCCGCCTGCCGGAGATCGGCGCGGCGCGGATCATCCTCCACGACCCGGCCGGCCTCCTGCAGCCGCACCGCGCGGGCGAGCTCGTCGCGGAGCTGCGCGAGGTCGCCGGCGTTCCGATCGGCCTGTACTGCCAGGGCGCGGGTGGAAACGCACTCGCCGCCGCGATCGAGGCGGGGCGCGCGGGCGCCGAGTTGATCGCGTGCACGGTCTACCCGGTTGCGCTCATCGTCCACCGCGTGTCTGCGGAAGCGGTCGCGACCGCGTTCGCCGGCATGGGCCTCGACCCGCAGATCGACCAGGACGTCCTGTGGCGTGCCGCCGAGATCGTCGACGAGTACATCGGCGACATGCCGGTGACGCGGCTCGTGCCGCGCATCTCCGTGCGCGCATCCCAGCGGCGGATCCCCGTGGGGATCGTGAGCGCGGTCGACGCGCAACTGCGTGCACACGGCGCCGGCGGCCGCCTCGACGAGGTCCTCGACGAGATCGACCGCGTGCGCGGCGAGACCGGTTCGCCGCCGCTTGCGGCGCCGGTCGGGCAGATCGTCGCGTCGCAAGCGCTCGTAAACGTGCTCGGCGCGAACCGCTACGGGACGATTCTCGACGAGTTGCGCGACCTCGTCGTCGGCCGCTTCGGGCGCACGCCGGCCCCGATCGACGCAGGCCTTCGTCGCGCGGTGGAGCTCCTCGGCGACGGCGACGTCGACGACGACGAGCCTGACCTCGACGCGTTGCGCGAGAGCGCGCACGGGCTCGCGGCGAGCGAGGAGGAGCTCCTTCTCCTCGCGCTCTTCGGCGCCGAGGCCGAGCCGTTGCTGCACTCGATCCGCCAGCGCACGAGCGGGGAGCCGACGCTCGGCGGCGGCGGCGTCGACCAGGAGCGCGCCGCACGCATCCGCGAGCTGGTGCAGATCGTGCAGGAGTCCGGCGTCGACGAGATCACGATCGAGGAGGAGGGGATGCGGGTCAGCGTCCGGCGTGCCGCCGAGACACCGGCGCACGGACCCGTGGAGCCGGTCGCGGCGTCGACGTCAGACGAGGCGCGGGCCGCGCCGGCGCCGTCGAACGGCCTCGTCCGCATCGAAAGCCCGATGGTCGGAACCTTCTACCGCAGCCCACAACCGGGCGCGCCGCCGTTCGTCGAGGTCGGCGATCCGGTCTCGCCCGGCCAGACACTTTGCATCCTCGAGGCGATGAAGCTGATGAACGAGGTGAAGGCCGACGTCGAGGGGATCGTGCGCGCGTTCCACGTGCGCAATGCGGACCCGGTCGAGTACGGGCAGCTGCTGCTCGAGCTCGAGCCGCTGAACGGCCGTCCGCTCGATGTTTGACCGTGTACTCGTCGCGAACCGCGGGGAGATCGCGGTTCGGGTGATCCGCGCGCTGCACGAGCTCGGGATCGAAGCCGTCGCCGTCTACTCGACCGCCGATGCGGATGCGCTGCACGTGCGCATCGCAGACCACGCGGTGCGCGTCGGGCCACCGCCGGCCGCGGAGAGCTACCTGCGCATCCCGTCGATCGTCGCGGCGGCCGTCACCACGCGCTGCGACGCCGTGCACCCGGGCTACGGATTCCTCGCGGAGAACCCCGCGTTCGTCGAGGCCTGCGTCGACAACGACCTCGTCTTCGTGGGGCCGCCGGCGGAGGTGATGCGGACGATGGGCGACAAGGTCGCGGCGCGGCACGCGATGTCCGCCGCGGGCGTCCCCGTCGTTCCCGGAACCGACGGGCCGACGAGCGTCGAGGCCGCACGCGCGGCCGCCGACGACATCGGCTACCCGATCCTGTTGAAGGCGTCGGCGGGCGGCGGCGGGAAGGGCATGCGTCTCGTCGAGGCGCCCGACGAGCTCGAGGACGCGTACGGCGCTGCGGCGGCGGAAGCGCAGGCGGCGTTCGGCGACTCGACGTTGTACGTCGAGAAGGTCGTCGACCCAGCGAGGCACGTCGAGATACAGGTGCTCGCCGACGGGCGCGGCGGCGTGCTCACGCTCGGCGAGCGCGAATGCTCGATCCAACGACGCCACCAGAAGCTCATCGAGGAGACGCCTTCACCCGCGCTCGACCCGACGCTGCGCGAGGCGATGGAGGCGGCAGCGCAACGTGCATGCGTCGCCACCGGGTACGTGAACGCGGGCACGCTCGAGTTCCTGCTCGGCCCCGACGGCCGCTTCTCGTTCATCGAGCTGAACGCGCGGCTGCAGGTGGAGCATCCGGTGACGGAGCTCTGCACCGGCATCGACCTCGTGCGCGCGCAGCTCGCCGTCGCTGCCGGGGAGCCGCTCGAGGTGACCGGCCGCGCGGAGCGCCGCGGCCACGCGATCGAGATCCGCCTGAACGCAGAGGACCCGACGCGCGACTTCCTGCCGGCGCCGGGTCTCGTCTCGCGCTTCCGGCCGCCGCTCGGGCCCGGAGTGCGCGTGGACACGTTCGTCGAGAGCGGCACGCGCGTGTCGCCCTACTACGACTCGCTGCTCGCGAAGATCGTCGTGTGGGCCGAGGACCGCCCGGCCGCGATCGCCCGGGCGGAACGCGCGCTCGACGAGACGGTCGTCGAGGGCGTCCCGACGACGCGCGACGCCGCACTCGCCGTGCTGCGGAGCGACGAGTTCCGAAGCGGGGAGTACTCGACCTCGACCCTCGCGGAGCTCGGGATGGTGGCCGCGTGATCTCGCGGCGGCAGGCTCGGAGGCAGGCGCTCATCCTGCTCTACCAGTGGGACCTCTCGGGTGCCGAGCTCGGGTCTCAATATCCGCAGGAGATCGACCCGTGGGCGCGCGCGCTCGCGGAGGAGGTGATCGCGAACGCGGACGACCTCGACGTGCGGATCACCGCTGCGTCCGTCGGCTGGACGGCGGACCGGCTCGGTGCGGTCGAGCGGAACGCGCTCCGCGTGGCGATCCACGAGCTCGACCGGGGCGAGGTTCCGCCGGAGGTCGCGATCGACGAGGCGGTCACCTTCGCGAAGCGGTATTCATCCGACGAGGCAGGCAGGCTCGTGAACGGCATCCTGGGACGCATCCAACGAGAGGAGGCTGCGCGCAAGTGAGCGCCGAGGACGCATTGACGAAGGCAGAAGACCTGCTTGCACGGCTCGAGACCGCGCGTGCGCGCCTCGAGGCGACGGACGACCCCGACCAGGCGATCGAGGTGCTGCAGGAGCTCGCGCAGCTTGCGAAGGAGGTCGAGGCGGAGCTCCAGCGGGCCCGGTCCGCCGCGGAGGGCGATGCCGCGGGGGCCTGAGGAGCTGCGCGCGCTCGTCGAGGACTACCTCGACGACCTCGCGCTGACGCCCGAGCTCGGGACGCTCGCCGAGCCGATCCGCCACGCGCTCGGCGGCAAGCGCGTGCGGCCCGTGTTGTGCCTCGCAGCGGGCGAGGCCGCAGGCGCGGAGGTCGAGTCGGTGCTCCCTGCGGCCGCCGCGGTCGAGCTCGTCCACTCCTTCTCGCTCGTGCACGACGACCTGCCGGCGCTCGACAACGACACGGAGCGGCGCGGACGCCCGACGGTGTGGGCCGCCTACGGCGAGGCGACCGCCGTGCTCGCCGGCGACGCACTGCTCGCCGAGGCGATGCGCCTTTCGTTGTCGTACCCGACGCCGGACGTCGCGCGCGAGCTCGTGTCGGCGACACTCGGGATGATCGGTGGGCAGCAACTCGACCTGACCGACCGGCACGACGACCTCGCGGCGTTGCACGCGCTCAAGACCGGCGCGCTCTTCTCGGCGTCGGTCATGTGCGGGTTGTGGGCGGCGGGCCTGCCGCCTGCGGAGCATCCGCCGTGGCGTGCGTTCGCCGCCGAGCTCGGCCTGCTCTTCCAGATCGTCGACGACATCCTCGACGGGGACGGCTATGTCGTCGAGGTCGGTGCCGAGGACGCGCGGCGGCTGGCGGACGAGGCCGGCGACCGCGCGCTGGCGAGGCTCGGGGCGATCGACGCGGACACCTCGGCGCTCACGGAGATCGTCGCGGGTCTCGTCGCACGTACTTCGTGAAGAAGCGCCTCGACGTGCTGCTCGTCGAGCGCGGCCTCGCGGAGAGCCGCACCCAGGCGCAGGCGCTCATCATGGCCGGACGCGTTCCCGGCCACTCGAAGGCCGGCGAGCAGGTCGACGAGGCCGAGCCCCTCGAGGTCGAGTCGGCCCCGCCGTACGTGTCGCGCGCCGGTCACAAGCTCGCGAACGCGCTCGACCGCTTCCACGTCGACCCGGCGGGACTCGACTGCGTCGACGTCGGCGCGTCGACGGGGGGCTTCACCGACGTGCTCCTCCAGCGCGGCGCAGCGCGCGTGGTCGCGCTCGACGTCGGCCACGGACAGCTGCACCAGCGGATCCGCGAGGACCCGCGCGTCGTCGTCCTCGAGCGGACGAACGCACGCGAGCTCACCGCGCTGCCGTTCGCGCCGCAGCTCGTCGTCTGCGACGTGTCGTTCATCTCGGTACGCCTCGCGCTCCCGCCGGTGCTGCGTCTCGCGGCGCCGGGTTGGCACGCGCTCGTGCTCGTCAAGCCGCAGTTCGAAGCCGGCCGGGCGGAGGCGCCGAAGGGCGTCGTGCGCGACGATGCCGTTCGGCGCAGGGTGGTGCGCGAGGTGGCCGCCGCCGCGCTCGGGTGGGGGGCCGAGGTGCGCGGGGTCGTAGACTCGGGTCTCGCCGGAGCGAAGGGAAACCGTGAGTTCGTCCTCCACCTCGCACACGCAGAGCGACCCGTCCTCCCGCCGGAGCTCGACGACTGGATCGACGATGCGGCCGGTTGAGCGCGCGGCGGTCGTCACGCACGGCTCGCGTGACGTGAGCGAGGCGGTCGCGCGGCTCGAGGGGATCGCGCGAGAGGCGGGCGTGGAGCTCCTCGGCGACGACGTGTCGGGTGCGGACATCGCGATCGTGCTCGGCGGCGACGGCACGATCCTCCGTGCGCTGACGCGCTTCCTCGGCTCCGGCGTGCCGGCGCTCGGCGTCAACTTCGGCCGTGTCGGCTACCTCACGTCGATCGCAGCGGAAGATCTCGAAGCAGGAGTCGCGCGCGTCTTCGCAGGTGACTACGAGCTGGTCGAGCTGCCGACGCTCGAGATGACGCTCGACGGCGCGCGGCACGTCGCGGTGAACGACGTCGTCGTGACGAGTGCCCAGCTCGGGCGCATGCTCGAGCTCGACTACGCGATCGGCGGCAAGCCGCTCGGCGTGCAACCCTGCGACGGTGTCATCTGCGCGACGCCGTCCGGCTCGACGGCGTACAACCTGTCGAACGGCGGCCCCGTCCTCGTCTGGGGTCTCGAGGCGATGGTCATCACGTTCTCCGCGCCCCACACGCTCCACGTGCGGCCGCTCGTCGTCGGCCCCGAGGCGAACCTGGTGGTCACGAACGTCACGCGCGGCGTCTCGGCAGCCGTGCTCGTCGACGGCCATCCCGTGGCGGAGCTGGAGCCGGGCGACGGCGTGCACGTGCACCTGAGCTCCGAACGCAGCCTGCTCGCGACGCTGCCCGAGCGCGGGTTCTTCGAGCGGTACAGCGACGTCTTCGGCACCGGCTGAATCGGACAATCGAAGTCGACAGGCGGCCGTCGTACGATGGCCACGTGCTCCGTCGCCTCCGCATCGAGAACCTGGTCCTGATCAGGGAGGCGGAGCTCGACTTCGACGCAGGGCTGAACGCGATCACCGGTGAGACGGGAGCCGGAAAGACGATCCTCTCGAACGCGATCGGCCTCCTCCTCGGCGGGCGCGGCGACGCGGCGCTGATCGGGCCCGGCGCGGCAGAGGCATACGTCGAGGCGGAGTTCGACCTCCCGGACGACGAGGTGCTGGACACGCTCGCCGAGCTGCGCCCGGCGGGCGAGGAAGGGCTCGTCGTCGCGCGGCGGATCTTCACGGACGGGCGCACGCGCGCGTACGTGTGGGGCCGCAGCGCTGCGCGCGAAGACGTCGCCGCGGTGGTGGAGAAGCTCCTTGCGATGAGCGGGCAGTTCGAGCAGCGCCGCCTGGCGCGTCCCAGCTACCAGCTCGCGGTGCTCGACGCGTTCACGGGCGTGGACCCGCTCGCGCGCGACGCGCGCCGGGCGTGGCGCGACCTCGTCGCCGCGCGGAAGGCGCACGACGAGCTGACACGCGACTCCGCCGCCGCGGCCGCGCGGCTGGACGAGCTGCGCGCCCTCGTCGAGGACACGGAAGGGTTCGAAGAGGGCCGGGAAGACGAGCTCCGCGCGCAGTCGGAGCAACTGCGGCACGTCTCCGAGTTGACGCAGGCGGTCGCAGCGGCGGCCGCGGCGCTCGCCCCCGAGGACGGCGGCGGGGCGTCCGATCTCGTCGCAGAGGCGGAGCGGGCGCTCGCTCCGCTCGAGCACCTCGCGCCTGAGCTCGTCTCGGCGTCCGCAGCGCTGCGCGACGCCGAGCTCTCGCTGCGCGACACGGCCTCCGAGCTGCACGCGTTCCTCGCGTCCCTCGACGCCGAGCCTGGACGTCTCGAGGCGGTCGAGGAGGAGCTCGACCGGATCGCCGACGCGAAGCGGCGCCACCGCGCGGAGACCTACGCCGAGCTGCTCGACCGCGCGGCGGCTGCGCGGAGCGAGCTGGCCGCGATCGGCGAGGGACACGACCCCGCTGCCGCGGCGGCCGCTGCGGTGGCCGAGGCCGAGGCGCGCGTGGACGAGCTGCACCGCGCGCTCGCGGAGTCGCGGCGTGCCGCAGCGCCGGACTTCGCAGCGGCCGTGTCGTCGGAGCTTGCCGGGCTCGGCGTCGGCGAGGGTGAGTTCCGGGCGGACATCCGGCCGGCCGAACCGGGGCCGTCGGGCGTGGACGAGGTCAGGTTCCTCGTGCGGCCGAATCCCGGCCTGCCCGAGGCGCCGGTCGCGGAGACGGCGTCGGGCGGCGAGCTCTCGCGGGTGGCGCTCGCGATCGCGGCCGTCGGCGGCGGCGAGACGATGGTCTTCGACGAGATCGACGCCGGCGTCGGGGGAGGAACCGCGCACGCGGTCGGAGACACGCTGCGGCGCCTGGCCGGCCGCGCGCAGGTGATCACGATCACCCACCTGCCGCAGATCGCGAGCCTCGCCGACCGGCACTTCCGCGTCGAGAAGGTCCCCGGCGACCCGACGCGGACGGTGATCGCGCCGCTCGACGGCCCGGAGCGCCGCGCGGAGCTCGAACGGATGCTCGGCGGCGCCGACTTCCTCGCGACGCTGCGCGATTGAGAGGATCACGCGCGCGCGCACGAGTGCCAGGGACCCACCTCCCTCCCCGTGATGCCGACGAGGCTACCCGCGAAACGCGCGCGTGTCCGTCACGAAAGTGCGCCGAAAGTGCGCCAATCGCGTCCGTCCTCCGAGGCCCGTACCATCGACACATGGCTGCAAGGGGGTCGAGTCCGCTACGCTTGCGTTCCGTGAGTCGCCTCACGGTCTCGCAGCGCCGGCAAGCCATCGAAGGCCCGGCGTGAGCGACACGAAGTACGTCTTCGTCACCGGCGGTGTCGTCTCGTCCCTCGGCAAGGGAATCACGGCCGCGTCGCTCGGCCGGCTCCTCAAGGCGCGCGGCCTCAAGGTGCAGATGCAGAAGTTCGACCCGTACATCAACGTCGACCCCGGGACGATGAGCCCGTTCCAGCACGGCGAGGTCTTCGTGACCGAGGACGGCGCCGAGACCGATCTCGACATCGGCCACTACGAGCGCTTCATCGACGAAAACCTCTCGCGCGCCGCGAACCACACCGCCGGCGGGGTCTGGGACCGCGTGCTGCGCAAGGAGCGGAAGGGCGAGTACCTCGGCTCGACCGTGCAGGTGATCCCGCACATCACGAACGAGATCAAGGCGCGCATCCGCTCCGTCGCGGAGGCGACCGACACGGACGTCGTCATCTCCGAGATCGGTGGAACCGTCGGGGACATCGAGTCGCTGCCGTTCCTCGAGGCGATTCGCCAGTTCCGCCGTGAAGCCGGCCCCGAGAACGTCCTCTACATCCACGTCACGCTCGTGCCCTTCATCCCGAACGCAGGGGAGCTGAAGACGAAGCCGACGCAGCACTCCGTCAACGAGCTGCGGCGCATCGGTATCCACCCCGACGTTCTCGTGTGCCGTTCGACGGAGCCGGTGACCTCTGACATCCGCGAGAAGATCGCGCTCTTTGCAGACGTGGACGTCGAGGCGGTCGTCTCCGCCGTCGACATGCCCGACGTGTACCTCGTCCCGAACGCGCTTCGCGAGCAGGGGCTCGACAGCCTCGTCTGCGAGAAGCTCCGTCTCACCACGGCGCCGTCGAACCTCGGCGAATGGGACGAGCTGGTCGAGCGGCTCGCACACCGCAACGCGCGCGTCGAGATCGCGCTCGTGGGCAAGTACGTGAAGCTGCACGACGCGTACCTCTCCGTCCACGAAGCGCTGCGGCACGCGGGCATCGCGAACGGGTGCAACGTGACGGTGCGCTGGGTGGATGCCGAGCACATGTCCCTCGAAGAGGCGCGGTCGGAGCTCGCGAGCGTCGACGGTGTCCTCGTCCCCGGCGGCTTCGGCTCGCGCGGCTGGGAGGGGAAGATCTTGGCCTGCCGCGTCGCGCGCGAGGACGGGATCCCATACCTCGGCATCTGCCTCGGCATGCACGTCGCGGTGTCCGAGTTCGCGCGGCACGTGTCCGGCCTCGACGGCGCGAACTCGACCGAGATGGACCCGGAGACGCCGTATCCGGTCATCGACCTGCTGCCCGAGCAGAAGGAGATCGAGGACCTCGGTGGGACGATGCGGCTCGGTGCGCAGGCTGTCGAGCTCGGTGAGGACACTCGGGCGCGCGAGGTGTACGGCGACGAGCCGGTCGTGTTCGAGCGGCACCGGCACCGCTACGAGGTGAACAACGCCTACCGGCAGACGCTGCGCGACGGTGGGCTCGTCGTCAGCGGAACGTTCCAGGAGGGGCGGCTGGTCGAGATCGTGGAGCTGCCCGACCATCCCTGGTTCGTGGCATCGCAATTCCATCCCGAGTTCAAGTCACGGCCGACACGACCCGCGCCGTTGTTCCGTGCCTTTGTCGCGGCGGCGCTCGAGCGCGCGCGCAGCCGCAGTGGCGGCCGAGTGGAGGCTGCCCGCACGTAGGATCGGCCTCCGTGTCGTCGGAGGTGCTGGATCTGTTCCTCGAGCTCGCTGCAGTGGCGAGTCCGCCGGGGGAGGAGCGGGAGGTCGCGGACATCGTCGTTCGCTACCTGCGCGACTGTGGTCTCGAGCCTGACGAGGACGGTGCCGGCGCCGAGGTCGACGCAACCGCCGGGAACCTCTACGTGCGGCTCGAGGCGACGGCGCCGGGCGAGCCCCTCTTTCTCTGCGCGCACCTCGACACGGTGCCGCCGACGGACGCGATCGAGCCGGTTGTCGAGGAGGGGATCGTGCGGAACGCGCGCCCGACGATTCTCGGCGGCGACAACAAGGCTGCCGTCGCAGCGATGCTCGACGCGACGCGACGTGTTCTCGCAGAGAACCGGCGGCACGCCGGGATCGAGCTCGTCTTCACGCCGAAGGAAGAGGTCGGACTCCTCGGGGCGTACGCCTTCGACCATCGCCGGCTCCATGCACGCACCGGCTACGTCTACGACCAGGCGGCGGCGATCGGTGAGATCGTGCTCGGAGCACCGTCGTCGCAGCAGCTCGAGTACCGCTTCCACGGCCGTGCCGCGCACGCGGGGATGTACCCCGAGGAGGGGCGGTCGGCGATCGCAGCGGCGGCGCGCGCGATCGCGGAGATGCAACTCGGGCGGATCGACGACGAGACGACTGCCAACGTCGGCGAGATCCGTGGTGGGACGGCGCCGAACATCGTCCCGGAGTGGTGCACGGTGATCGGGGAGGCGCGGTCGCACGACGAGCGTAAGCTCGCCGGGATCGTGCAGGCCATGCAGGACGCCGTGACGTTCGCGGCCGGAGTCGCCGAGTGCGAGGTGGAGACGCAGACGCGGCGCAGCTACCGCGCCTACCGGTTCCGCCGCGACGACACCGTCGTCGCGATCGCGGCCGATGCACTGGCGCGCTGCGGGTTCGAGCCGACGTACGGATTGTCCGGGGGCGCTGCGGACGCGAACGTCTTCAACGAGCGGGGTCTCGCGTGCGTGAACCTCGCGAACGGCATGGCCGAGATCCACACGCCGGACGAGCACATCGCGGTGGCCGACCTCGAGGCGATGGTGGAGGTCACCCTCGCACTCCTCGACACCGCGCGCGCGGACTGACGCCCTCCCGTCCGCGCCCGCACCCCCGCCCTGGGTGGGGAAGCCGGCCCGCCGCCCTCGACGGCGACGATACCGCTTCGTAGCGCGCGTGTCCGTGACAGGAGCGTGAATCTTGCGTGCCGTTTCGTCCACAGCGCGGGCAACGCGAGGCGCGTGCGGGTCGATATGGTTGCGCGGTTTTGCGCATCGGCGTTGCCACCGAGATCAAGGCCGACGAGTATCGCGTCGCGCTCACGCCTGCGGGCGCGCTCGAGCTGATCAACCGCGGGCACGACGTCCTGATCGAAAGCGGCGCGGGCGACGGCAGCGCGTTCCGCGACGCTGCGTACGAGCGCATCGGCGCGAAGATCGTCACGGTCGACGAGGTCTGGGAGACGAGCGAGCTCCTGCTCAAGGTCAAGGAGCCGGTCGCAGCCGAATACCCGCGGTTGCGCGAGGGGCTCACGCTCTTCACGTACCTCCACATCGCCGCGGACGAGCCGCTGACCCGCGCGCTGGTCGACTCGGGGGTCACCGCGGTTGCATACGAGACAGTGGAGACCGGCAACGGTGCGCTCCCGCTCCTCGCGCCGATGTCGGAGGTCGCCGGGAAGCTCGCGTCGCAGGCGGGTGCGTACTTCCTCGAGAAGCCGTTCGGCGGGCGTGGGCTCCTGCTCGGCGCGGTACCGGGTGTCGAGCCGGGACGCGTCGTCATCATCGGGGGTGGGATCGTCGGTTACAACGCGGCGATCGTCGCGCTCGGGCTCGGTGCGCAGGTGACGATCCTCGAGCGTTCGATCGACCGGATGCGGCACCTCGAAGAAGTGCTGTCCGGACGCGTGACCTTGCTGATGTCCTCCACGCTCCAGATCGCAGCGTCGGTCGAAGGCGCGGACCTCGTGATCGGCGCGGTGCTCATTCCGGGCGCGCTCGCGCCGAAGCTCGTCACACGCGAGATGATCGCCGGGATGAAGAGCGGCGCCGTCGTCGTCGACGTCGCGATCGACCAGGGCGGCTGCTTCGAGACCTCGCACGCGACGACGCACACCGACCCCGTGTACGTCGTCGACGAGGTCATCCACTACTGCGTCGCGAACATGCCGGGCGGCGTCCCGGTCACCTCGACACGCGCGCTGACGAACGCGACGCTCCCGTACGTCGAGGCGATCGCGGAGCGCGGACTGCACGGCGCCGTCGCGGCCGATCCGGCGCTCGCAAAGGGCGTCAACGTCATCGGCGGCAAGATCACGTACCAGGCGGTGGCGGAGGCGCACGGCCTCGACTACACGCCGCTCGCCGACGCGCTCTAGCTCTTCGTCTTCGTGCTCGGGGCCGGGCTGAACCTGACCACGAGCCAGGTCACACCCGCTGCAAGTGCGACGACGAAGGCGATGAACGCCGCGACGCCGACGAGTCCGAGCACAGTCGACACGGGATTAGGATAGCCACGTGGCCCGCGCGTGCGTCATCGTGCTCGATGCGGTCGGTGCGGGCGAGCTGCCGGACTCGGCCGATTACGGCGACGAGGGTTCCGACACCCTCGGGAACGTCGCCCGCGCCGTCGGAGGCCTCGACCTCCCGACCCTCGAGGCGCTCGGCCTCGGCAACGTCGAGGAGCTCGCCGGCTGTCCGCCGCAGCCCGGTGCACCCGCGATCGCCGGCCGGCTCGTCGAGCGTTCCCGCGGGAAGGACACGACCACCGGGCACTGGGAGCTGATGGGGATCGTCACGCCGCAGGCGATGCCGACCTACCCGCACGGCTTCCCCGACGAGGTGATCGACCCGTTCATGAACCGGACGGGGCGCGGCGTCCTCGGCAACTACCCGGCGAGCGGGACGGAGATCATCCAGGACCTCGGCGAGGAGCATCAGCGAACCGGCAAGTGGATCGTCTACACGAGTGCCGACTCGGTCTTCCAGATCGCCGCGCACGAGGAGACGATCCCGCTCGAGGAGCTGTACGACGCATGCCGCGTCGCCCGCGAGATCCTCACGGGCAAGCACGCGGTCGGCCGCGTCATCGCTCGACCGTTCGCGGGCGAGCCGGGTAACTACACCCGCACCGCGAACAGGCACGACTTCTCGCTCGAACCGAAGCGGCCGAACTATCTCTCGGTCCTCCGCGACGCCGGGCACAAGGTGTACGGCGTCGGGAAGATCTCCGACATCTTCGCCGGCTGCGACGTCGACGAGTCGTTCCCGACCAAGTCGAACATTGACGGCATCACGCGCACGGAGGAGCTCCTGCGCTCGGTCGACGACGGATTCGTCTTCACGAACCTCGTCGAGACGGACATGCTCTGGGGACACCGCAACGACCCGGTCAACTTCCACCGCTGCCTGCAGGACTTCGACCGCCGGCTGCCGGACATCCTCGACGCGCTCCGCAAGGACGACCTCTTGATCCTCACCTCGGACCACGGGTGCGACCCGACGACGCCGTCGACCGACCACTCGCGCGAGCACGCGCTCCTACTCGCCTACGTGGAAGGACGCAACGCCGCCGGCCACCTGCACGAGGGCGAGTTCGCGGACGTCGGTGCGACCGTCTCGCGATGGCTCGGCGCTTCGGCCGGCCGTGCGCTGCCAGGCAAGACAATCGTCGAGCAGTGATCCGCGCAGCCGAGCTGATCCAGCGCAAGCGGGACGGAGCGGAGCTTGCGCCGGAGGAGATCGGCGAGCTCATCCTCGGCTACGCGCGCGGTGAGGTCCCCGACTACCAGCTCGCAGCGTTCTGCATGGCCGTGTACTTCCGCGGGCTTTCTCCGCGCGAGACGTACGCGCTGACGGACGCGATGATCCGGAGCGGCGACACGATCGACCTCGGCGGCGCCCTCGGCCGCAAGGTCGTCGACAAGCATTCGACAGGTGGGGTGGGGGACAAGACCTCGCTTGCGGTCGGGCCGATCGTCGCCGCGTGCGGCGTCCCGTTCGGGAAGATGAGTGGCCGGGGACTCGGGCACACCGGCGGTACGCTCGACAAGCTGGAGTCGATCCCCGGCTTCCGGATCGAGCTGACGCTCGACGAGTTCGTGTCGCAGGTCCGCGACGTCGGCCTCGCGATCATCGGGCAGACGGCGGAGCTCGTTCCCGCCGACAAGGCGCTCTACGGGCTCCGCGACGTGACGGCGACCGTCGACCAGCTCTCCCTGATCGCCGCCTCGATCATGTCGAAGAAGATCGCGGCCGGGGCGCAGGCGATCGTGCTCGACGTCAAGGTCGGCGACGGCGCGTTCATGAAGACGCTGGACGACGCGCGCCGCCTCGCGGAGGCGATGCTCTCGCTCGGCGAGCAAGCCGGCCGTCAGGTCGTCTGTCTGCTGACGGACATGGAGCAGCCGCTCGGGGCTGCGGTCGGGAACGCGCTCGAGGTGCGCGAGGCGCGCGCGACCGTGCGCGGCGAGGGGCCGCCCGACTTCACGCAGCTCGTGCACGACGCGTGTCTGCGCCTGCTGACGCTCTCGGATCTCGGTATCGACGAGGCCGAGGCGCGCCGACGTGTCGCGGAAGCGGTCGCGAGCGGCGCAGCCGAGGCGACCTGGTGCCGCTGGCTGGAGGCGCAGGGCGGCACCGCGGACGAGGACGTCCTCGAGCGCGCGCCGGTCGTGCGCACCGTCGAGTCGCCGCGCGAGGGCGTCGTGACGCGGCTCGGTGCGATCGCCGTCGGCAACGCCGCGCTCCACCTCGGCGCCGGACGGCAGACGAAGTCGGACACGATCGACCACGCCGTCGGCGTCGTCTGCCTCCGGAAGCGCGGGGACGGCGTCGAGCGCGGCGAGACGCTCGCCGAGGTGCACGCGCGCGACGACGCGTCCGCAGCTGAAGCGGTCGACGCGGTGCTCGCGGCCTACGAGCTCGGCGACACGCCGCCGCCCGAGCGACGCATCCTGATCGAAGTCGTCTCCTAGCGGAGACCCGGGCGCGGCTACCGTGGCCGCATGCCGGAGCTTCCCGAGGTCGAGTCCGTCCGTCTCCAGCTCGCGCCCGTCCTCACCGGCCGGCGCTTCGACCACGTGGAGATCGCCGACACGCGTCTCACACGCCCGCTCGATCCCGCGACGGTCGCCCGCGAGCTCGAGGGGGAGCGTGTCGCGGCCGTCGACCGCCGCGGCAAGTATCTGATCGTGCGGTTCGAGTCGGGTCGCGCGCTCCTGGTTCACCTCCGGATGACGGGGTCGTTGCTGCACGCGCAGGCGGGGACGCTCCCGGGAGACCCCTACCGCCGTGCCGTTGTCAGGCTAGACGACGGGTCGGACGTCGCCTACCGCGACGTCCGCAGATTCGGCACATGGCTCCTCCTCGAACCACAGGAGGTCGCCGAGTACGTCGACGCACGCGTCGGCGCCGAACCGCTCGCGGAGGAGTTCCGCCCGCGCGACCTCGCCGCGAAGCTCGCGCACCGCCGGGCGCCGATCAAGGCGGCGCTCCTCGACCAGCGTACCGTCGCCGGCGTCGGGAACATCTACGCCGACGAGGCGCTCTGGCGCGCGCGCATCCATCCGCTGCGGCCCGCGCACGAGCTCGACGTCGCGCAAACCCGGGCGCTGCACCGCGCGATTCGTCGCGCGCTCGAGCTCGGAATCGCGCGGCAAGGCTCGACGCTCACCGATTACCGCCTCCCGGACGGGACGACCGGCCGCATGCAGACCGAGTTCAAGGTGTACGGCCGCGGGGGCGAGCCGTGCTCGCGCTGCGGGACGCCGATCGAGAAGATCCGCGTCGCAGGGCGCGGCACCTGGTACTGCCCGCAGTGCCAGCCGCCGCCGGGTTACGCCGCGAGCAGCTCGTCGAGCCGCCCGTCGCGCGCCAGGCGTGCAAGCTCGGTGTAGCCGCCGATCGGGCGCTCGTCGATCAGGATCTGCGGCACCGTCCAGCCGCCGGTCAGCTCCTGGAGCCGGGCGCGAAACGCGGCGTCGTCGTCGAGCTGCACCTCCTCGTAGGCGATCCCCTTCGCATCGAGGAGCGCCTTCGCACGGACGCAGAAGCCGCACCAGCGGGTCGTATACATCCGAACTCGTGCCATCACTGGTTCAAACGAACAACCCGCCCCGGATGATTCCCGGTGCCCCTGCTAGACTGGTCACGATGGGACGGACGACGAAGGCCGAGGCGGTCGTGCTCCGCTCGCTCCGCTTCTCCGAGGCCGACCGCATCCTCCACCTCTACACGCTCGAACGCGGGCGCGTCGGTGCGATCGCGAAGGGGATCCGGAAGACGAAGTCGCGCTTCGGCGCACGGCTCGAGCCGTTGTCGCACGTCGAGCTGATGCTGCACCAGGGATCCGGGGAGCTCGACACGGTCACGGGCGCGTCGCTCATCGCCTCGCACCGCGCGGCGCGCGAGGACCGCTACCGCCTCGAGGTCGGCCTCGTCGGCGCCGAGGCGATGCTCCGCCTCTTCACCGAGCCGGAGGCGAACGCGCGGGCCTTCACGGCGCTGACACGCTTCCTCGACGCGCTCGACTCGACGCCGCCCGCAACGACGCGGCCGGCCGTCGACCCGCTTGCGCTCTCGTTCCAGCTGAAGCTGCTCTGGCTCTCGGGATACCTCCCGCACGTCACGAGCTGCGTCGAGTGCGGGAGCGACGCGCTCGTCGGGTTTTCGGCGCGCGCCGGCGGCGCCGTGTGCCGCGAGCACGCCCGCGACGCACTCGCACTTTCGCCCGACGGCCTCGCCGGCATCGAGGCGCTGCTCTCCGCGCCCCTCGCCGACGCACACGCAATCGCGATGTCGGACCGCGCGCGGCGCGACGCACTCGCCGTGATCACGTCGTCCTACGAGGAGCACGGCGGGTTCCGTCTGCGGACGCTGTCCGCATGAAGCGCGACCTCGGCGACGGGTTCGAGGTCGACGACGACCCGAGCCGAATCGACGTCGATGCCGTGCACCGCTTCCTCGCGAACGAGTCGTACTGGGCGCGCGACCGCGACCTCGAAACCGTACGGAAGATCGTCGGAGAGGCCGTGCGCGTCGTCGGTATGTACCACGACGGCGAGCTCGTCGGGTTCTGCCGCGCTGCGCGCTGCGCGCCGAAGCTCTTCTACCTCGCCGACGTGTACGTCGTCGATGCGTACCGCGGCCGCGGCCTCGGCGTCGAGCTCGTGCGCGAGATGATCGACAACGGACCGCACGCGGACGCAAAGTGGTTCCTGCACACCGAGGATGCGCATTCGCTGTACGAGCGGTTCGGCTTCGAGAAGCCGGACTACAAGCTCATGGAGCGGCCTCGCCGCTAGCGGCCGCCGCGCATCGCCGCGCGCAGAACCTTGTCGTACTCGTCGAGCCCCTCGCGGTAGAGCCGCGCCTCGGGGCCGGCGGCGATTGCGACGCGCTCCGGAATCACGCCCCAGATCGGCACCTTCTCGGCGCGCCACCAGGCGATCGTCTCCTCGAGGTCGTTCGTCCCGAAACGCGCCGAGACGATGACGACGCCGCGCGCGGTCTTCGACGGAATCATGTCGAGCGTGTACGCGACGCGCGAGAACTCGACACCGCCGGCACGCGTGGGGATGACGACCGCGTCGGCGACGCCGAACGTCGACACCACGAGGCGCTCGTCTCCCGGCGGCGTGTCGACGATGCCGACGCCGTCGTGGCTCTTCATCGCGCGGGCGAGCGTGCGCTCCGACGGCGCTTCGACGATCTCGACGCCGTCGATCGGCCGCTCCTCGAGCCACTCGGCGGCCGAGGCCTGGCGGTCGGCGTCGACGAGCACGACCGGGTCGTGGCCCCGCGCGGCCGCTGCGGCGGCCAGGTAGACGGCGGTCGTCGTCTTGCCGACGCCGCCCTTGAGGTTCGAGACGACGATGTTCACGGGGCGTGATTCTACGGCGGCTCAGGCGAGGCGTTCGACGAGGTGACGGAGCGACAGGGGGTACCGCCAGGCCGTGTCGAAGTGGCCGCCCTCGTGGAGCTCGAAATGGACGATCTCGTCGGGGACCCCGGCCGCCGCGACCGCCCGCCGGAAGGCGGCGGCGCCCACGTCGAGGAAGAACTCGTCGCCCCGGCCGGCGTCGATCCAGACCGCCCGCATGCCGCGCAGGGCCTCGGTGCGGCTCTCCGCGAGCCGCACCGGGTCCCATGCGAGCCACCGCTCGAACACGTCCTCCCGGACAGCGGCCGTCGCGGTGTCGAACGGCAGCTCGCCGCCCGAGTACGCGGCCGACATCGCCCACATCTCGATCAGGGCGTGGTCGGTCTTCTTCGAGAGCGGCCGGCGTGAGCGGAAGTCCTCGAGGAACGCCTCGTACGAGCCGCCGTAGGCATCGCGCAGCGCACGAACGGCCTCGACGAACGCACGGCGATAGGTCACGTCGAAGAGCGCGTCGCCGGCGTGCGTCGCGAACCCGGAGAAGAGGTCCGGCCGCAGCATCGCCGTCACCGCCGCGCCGAATCCGCCCGACGACTTCCCGGCGAGCGCGCGCCGCCCCGTCGGGTAGCGCGCGTCGACCCACGGCACGACCTCGTCGCAGAGGTAGGTGTGGTAGTTTCCGATCGCCGGCGAGTCGAGGAACTGAGAGCCGCCGAGCGACGTGAACGCGTCGACCAGCACCACGACGACGTCGAGCCCGAGCCCCTCGACGACGACGGGGAACGACGGCTCCCAGGCGCGCACGTTGAACCATGCGGGCGCCGTCCCCGTGAAGCCCTGCAGCATGTAGACGCTCGGGTACGGCCCGTCGCCGCCGGGCGACCAGACGTACAGCGGCCGCGTCGCGGGATCGCCGAGTGGATTGTCTGCGAGCGCGGCGCTCTCGAACGAATGCGCCTGCCAGCGGCCCGTCAGGCCCGCGGGGTCCACGGCGCCTCGAGCCGCTCGAGCAGGATCGCCTTCGCGCGCTCGAGTGGGATCCGCTCCTGCTCGAGCGAGTCGCGGTCGCGGATCGTGATCGTGCCGTCGGCGAGCGTGTCGTGGTCGATCGTCAGCGCCCACGGGGTGCCGATCTCGTCCTGGCGGCGGTAGCGCTTGCCGATCGACGCCGAGTCGTCGTATTCCGACGGCAGCGCGCGGCGAAGGTCTTCGTACAGCGGCCGCGCCTTCTCGACGAGCCCGGCGTCCTTCCCGATCAGCGGCAGCACGGCGACCTTCACCGGCGCGAGCCGCGGATGGAGGCGCAGCACCGTCCGCTGGTCGCCCGCGACCTCCTCCTCGTCGTAGGCGTCCACGAGGAACGCGAGCGCCGCACGGTCCGCTCCCGCAGCGGGTTCGATCACGTGCGGGAGGTAGCGCTCCTCGTGGCCGATCCACTCGAGCTTCGTCCCCGATGCAGTTGCGTGCGCGTTGAGGTCGTAGTCGCCGCGGTTCGCGATCCCCTCGAGCTCCGACCAGCCGATGGGGAAGAGGTACTCGAGGTCGCTCGTGCCGCTCGAGTAGTGCGACAGCTCGTCGGGATCGTGCGGCCGGACGCGCAGGTGCGACTCGCGCATGCCGAGCCCGAGGTACCACTGCCGCCGTGCCTCGACCCAGTACTCGAACCAGCGCGTCGACTCGTCGGGCGGCACGAAGAACTCCATCTCCATCTGCTCGAACTCGCGCATGCGGAAGAGGAAGTTCCCCGGCGTGATCTCGTTGCGGAAGCTCTTGCCGATCTGCGCGATGCCGAACGGCGGCTTCACGCGCAGCGACGAGGTGACGTTCTTGAAGTTGACGAAGATGCCCTGCGCGGTCTCGGGCCGCAGATAGGCGACCGACCCTTCGTCGCGCACGGGTCCGATCGACGTCTCGAACATCAGGTTGAACTGGCGCGCCTCGGTCAGGTCGCAGTCCGCGGTCTCTCCCGGATGCTTCGACGGCTTGCGTCCGCACGCGCTCTGGCCGAGGTGGTCGGCGCGGAAGCGGAGCTTGCAGGTGCGGCAGTCGACGAGCGGGTCCGAGAAGCCGCCGACGTGTCCCGAGGCGACCCACACCTGCGGGTGGAGGATGATCGCCGAGTCGAGCATGACGACGTCCTCGCGCTCCTGGACGAGCGCGCGTTGCCACTCGGCCTTGACGTTCTGCTTCAGCAGCACGCCGTAGTGGCCGTAGTCGTACGAGGACCCGAGTCCGCCGTAGATGTCCGACGACGGGTAGACGAACCCCCGGCGGCGCGCGAGTGCGGCCACCTTCTCGATCGTCGCGGCGCCCTGGTAGGTGTCGAGCATCCGTTGAAACTATCCCTAAAGTCCGCTCGTGGCCGTCGTCGAGCTGCACATCGTCTCCGACGCGACGGGCGAGACCGCGACGCGGGTCGTCCAGGCGACCGAGGTGCAGTTCCCCGGCCAGGAGTTCACCGTCGTGCGCCATCCGCGCATCGAGACCGCCGACGACCTCTGGCTTGCGGTCGAGCGGATGAAGGGCCGGCCGTCGGTCGTCATCTACACGCTCGTCGAGCCCGAGCTGCGCGCCGCGATGCACGCGCTCTGCGAGCGCGAGCGCGTCACGTACTGCGACCTGTTGCAGCGTCCACTCGAAGCGGTCGCCGCCGTGTCGGGGCAGGCCGCCGAGATGAGGGCCGGCGCGCTGCCGCCGCTCGACGAGCGCTACTTCCAGCGGATCGCCGCGATCGAGTTCGCCGTCAAGTCGGACGACGGCGTCGCGCGCCGGCTCGCCGAGGCGGATATCGTCCTGTGCGGCGTCTCGCGCACGTCGAAGACGCCGCTCTCGATCTACCTCGGCTACCTCGGGTGGAAGACGGCGAACGTACCGCTCGTCGTCGGGATCGAGCCGCCCGAGGAGCTCTTCGCGGTCGACCCGGCGCGGCTCGTGGGGCTCACGATCGACGCGCGGCGCCTCGCGGAGATCCGCACCGAGCGCGTGCTGCAGATGGGCGGCGACCGGCGCTACGCGAGCCTCGAGGAGATCTACAAGGACCTCGAGCACGCGCACGCCGTCCACCGCCGCCTCGGCTGCCCGATCATCGACGTCACAGAGCAGTCGATCGAGGAGATCGCGCTCCGGATCATGCGGACGGTCGAGCAGAGGACACGCGCGTGAAGCCGAAACCGCCCGTGCCCGTGTGGCGCTGGGCGCTGTGGAGCCTGACCCTCGCCGTCGCGCTCTTCGTCTTCTACGCGCTCTTCACGCCCGTGTGGTTCGGCCTGCGTTCGCTTGCGTGGCTCGCCGAGTTCAAGGCGCGCCGTCGCTGGTAACGCCGTGGTAACAATCCGGCCGGTGGGTCGCTACGTCTTCGACTTCGACGAGCCGGCGGACGGCGGCCGCGAGCTGCTCGGCGGAAAGGGGATCGGTCTCGCCGAGATGACGCAGCTCGGCCTGCCGGTGCCCGCGGGGTTCACGATCACCACCGACGCGTGCCGCGCCTACATGGAGACGAACGACGTGCCGGCAGGCCTCGACGCGGAGGTCGAGGAGCACGTGCGCAGGCTCGAGGAGCGGACCGGCAAGCGCTTCGGCGACGCGGCCGACCCGCTGCTCGTGTCGGTGCGCTCCGGCGCGGCGATCTCGATGCCCGGGATGATGGACACGATCCTCAACCTCGGGCTGAACGACGAGGCCGCCGCCGGGCTCGCGGCGCGTACGGGCAATCCGCGCTTCGCGTACGACTCGTACCGGCGGCTCATCCAGATGTTCGGCGAGGTCGTCGACGGGGTCGACGCGCACCGGTTCGAAGATGCGCTGACCGAGCTCAAGGAGCGGCGCGCCGCACGGCAGGACACGGATCTCACCGCCGACGACCTGCGTGAGCTGATCGGCACCTACAAGCAGATCTACACGGGCTTCCCGCCGGACGCGCGCGAGCAGCTGATGCGCGCGGTGCGGGCGGTGTTCGACTCGTGGAACACGCCGCGCGCGCAGGTGTACCGGCGCGCGAACGACATCCCGGACTCGCTCGGCACGGCGGTCAACGTCGTCCAGATGGTGTTCGGCAACAAGGGCGAGCGCTCCGGCACGGGCGTCGCGTTCACGCGCAACCCCTCGACGGGCGAGCACGGCGTGTTCGGCGAGTTCCTCGCGAACGCGCAGGGTGAGGACGTCGTCGCCGGTATCCGCACGCCGCAGCCGCTCGAGGCGATGCGTGACTCGATGCCGGACGCGTACGAGCAGCTCCTCGACACGATGCGCCGGCTCGAGGAGCACTACCGCGACATGCAGGACATCGAGTTCACCGTCGAGGACGACGCGCTCTACATGCTGCAGACACGTGCGGCGAAGCGCACCGCCGCGGCGGCGCTGAAGGCGGCGGTCGAGATGGTGGACGAGGGGTTGATCTCGCGCGAGGAAGCCGTCGCGCGCATCGACCCTGCGCAGCTCGACCAGCTGCTGCATCCGACGATCGACCCGGGTGCGCACCTCGACGTCGCGGCGAAGGGCCTGAACGCGAGCCCCGGCGCCGCATCGGGCGGGATCGTGTTCGACGCCGACACCGCCGTCGAGAAGGCGAAGGACGGGCCCGTGATCCTCGTCCGCTGGGAGACGACCCCGGACGACATCCACGGGATGATCGCGGCGCAGGGAATCCTCACCGTGCACGGCGGCATGACATCGCACGCTGCCGTCGTCGCGCGCGGCATGGGGAAGCCGTGCGTCGCAGGATGCGACGACCTCTCGCTCGGCGACGGGACGGCGACGATCGGCGGCCACACGCTGCACGAGGGCGACGTGATCACGATCGACGGCGCGACCGGCCGCGTGTTCGGCGGCGAGGTGCCGCTCGTCCCGCCCCGCTTGAACGAGGACTTCGAGACGGTGCTCACGTGGGCCGACGACGCGCGCCGCCTGAAGGTGCGCGCGAACGCCGACACGCCGGAAGACGCCGCGCGTGCGCGGGACTTCGGGGCGCAGGGGATCGGCCTCTGCCGCACCGAGCACATGTTCTTCGGGCCCGAACGGCTGCCGGTCGTGCAGGAGATGATCCTCGCCGACACCGAGTCCGACCGGCGCGCTGCGCTCGACCGGCTGCTGCCGTTCCAGCAGGCGGACTTCGAGGGGATCTTCGAGGCGATGTCGGGATTGCCGGTGACGATCCGGCTGCTCGACCCGCCGCTGCACGAGTTCCTGCCGTCGGAGGAGCAAGCGACGAGCGAGAAGATGCGCGCGCGCATCAGACAGCTGCACGAGCAGAACCCGATGCTCGGCACGCGCGGCTGCCGCCTCGGCCTCGTCTACCCGGAGATCTACGAGATGCAGGTGCGTGCGATCGCGCGTGCGGCGCGCACGGTCGGCGAGGGCGCGGTAGTCGAGATCATGCACCCGCTCGTCGGCTTCGACGAGGAGCTCAAGCGGCTGCGCGAGCTCACCGAGCGCGTGTGGGCCGAGGAGGCGCCGGACCAGCCGCGGCTCATCGGCACGATGATCGAGCTCCCGCGTGCGTGCATCCAGGCCGGCGAGATCGCGAACCACGCCGACTTCTTCTCGTTCGGCACGAACGACCTCACGCAGACGACGCTCGGACTCTCGCGCGACGACGCCGAGGGAAAGTTCCTCACGCACTACCTCCACGACGGCGTCCTCGAGCGCAACCCGTTCGAGGTGCTCGACCAGGACGGCGTCGGCGGGTTGATGCGGATCGCGGTCGAGCGCGGCCGCGAGACGAAGCCGGGAATCAAGCTCGGCATCTGCGGCGAGCACGGCGGCGAGCCCTCGTCGGTCGCCTTCTGCCACCGCCTCGGCCTGGACTACGTCTCGTGCTCGCCGTTCCGCGTGCCGCTCGCCCGGCTCGCCGCGGCGCAGGCCGCGCTCCGCGAAGCCGGCTCCGCACAGTACGTCGCCGCCGGCGGGTAGTCGTTCCGTCCGCCTCGCGGCGGATCATCGAAGAGCACGTTCACTCCCCACCGAAGGAGGGTTCCATGGGTGCGTGGTCCGGACGGCAGCTGGCAGGGCTGGGGGGCGTCGCGTCCGCCATCCTCTTCCTCGTCAGCTTCCTCTTGCCCGGCAAGCCGCCGAAGTTCGCGGACAACCCGCTCCAGGTGGTCGCGTTCTTCCACGACCACCACAACAAGGTGCTCGTCGGCACCGTGCTCGGCGAGATCGCAGTCGTGCTGCTCATCGTGGTGATCGCACACGTTGCGCTGCACCTCCGCGCCGCGGGTCAGTCGCCGCTCGCGGCCGTCTTCCTGGTGTCCGGGACGGCGACGGCCGGCATCCTCGGCGTCGGCATCGGCATCTTCGGTGCACTCGGCCAGCTGACCGTCGGCGGGCTGGTCTCCGCCGGTGCGGTGCAGCCGCTGTACAAGCTCCTCCAGTTCATCCAGATCCCCTGGTACTGGGCGACCTGCGCAGGCGTCGTGTGCATCGGCATGGCGGCGTCGCGCGGTGTCTATCCGCGGGTCGTGATGATGCTGAACGCGGTCCTCGCGGTCCTGCTCGTTCTCGGAGGCGTCTCCGTCAAGGCGACGGGCGCGTTCGCGGCCGGAACGGGTGCGTTTGCCATGGTCGCCTCGTTCGTCGGCGTCGTGTTCACGCTCGAGCTCGGCGCGCTGCTCTGGATGCGTGCCCCGGAGCACGCGCCCGCCCCGGCGCACGCTCCGGTCTGACAGGCGGGGCCGCACGCGCGGCCCCGCCATACTTTCTCCATGCTCCTCGCGCTCGTCCTCACGTCGGCGTTTGCCAACGGCGGCGAGATCCCGCGGAAGTACACGTGTGACGGAGCCGACGTCTCGCCGCCGCTCCACTGGACGGCGCCGCCCGCGGGCACGCGCAGCTTCCGGCTCGAGGTCGTCGACGTGAGCGCCCACCGGTTCGTGCACTGGGACGCGCGGGGCATCCCGGCGACGTCGCGCGGACTTGCCGCGGGGCAGCACGCTCCGCGTGAAGGGACGAACGGGTTCGGCTCGAGCGGGTGGGGCGGCCCGTGCCCGCCGCACGGACCCGCGCACACGTACGTCTTCACTCTGCAGGCGCTCGACAAGCACGGAACGGTGCTCGCGACGGCGCGGTTGACCGGGCGCTACGCCGCCGCGTAGGCGACGAGGATCGCGATCAGCGCGACGCCGCCGGCGGCCGCGATGCTCATCTGCGGGGAGCGCCGGAACTGCGTGAACGCAGCCATCGTCGCGATGCCGGCGACGAGCCCGCCGATGTGGCCGCCGACCGAGATGCCGCTGACCGAGAACGTGAAGACGAGGTTCAGGATGATCCACATCAGGATCTGTCCGCCCGACTGGATGATCCCGCGGCGTTCGAGCACGAGCAGCGCGCCGAGCACGCCGAAGATCGCACCGGATGCACCTGCGGTCGGCGAGTTCGGCGTGACGTACAGCGCACCTGCCGACCCCGCGAGACCCGAGACCGCGTAGACGACGAGGTAGCGCCAGCGGCCGATCACCTGCTCGAGGAGCGACCCCGCGAAGTACAGGCTCAGCATGTTGAGGCCGAGATGCAGCGGCCCATAGTGCAGGAACGCGGCGCTGATCAGCCGCCACCAGTCGCCGTGCGCGACGCCGGCGACGTGACCGTCGACGCAGCAGAGGCTCTTGAAGAGCACGCCGTGGTCGTAGATCCAGTTCGCCTGGCCGTCGACCGTGCCGCCGAGCGCG
>JAFAHG010000213.1 GCA_019237315.1 Actinomycetota bacterium | reverse complement strand
GACGGCGATGGCGCTGCTGATCAACCCGATGAACCGCTTTTCGATCTTCTTCGCCGACTTCGCGCGCGCGCTCGTCGGGGCGGGGCGCGTCTTTGAGATCCTCGACCTGCCGGTCGAGCGCGACGTACCGCCCGACGCGGTCGCGCTTCCCGCGGTGCGCGGCGACGTCCGTTTCGAGCACGTGCGTTTCGCCTACGACCACGACAAGCCGGTCCTCGAAGACTTTAGCGCGGAGATGCTGCACGGCGAGGTCGTCGCGCTCGTGGGGCCGTCCGGCGCGGGGAAGAGCACGATCGTCAATCTCGTGCCGCGCTTTTACGAGCCGCAGGGCGGGCGGATCACGCTCGACGGCGTCGATCTCGCGCGGCTGCGCCTGGGCGATCTGCGCGGCGCCATCGCGCTGGTGCCGCAAGAAACGCAGCTCTTCAACGGCACGATCGCCGAGAACATCCGCTACGGCCGGCTCGATGCGGCCGACGACGAGGTGGTCGCCGCCGCGCATGAAGCCAATGCCGACGAGTTCGTCCGCCGGCTTCCCGACGGCTACGCGACGATGGTGGGCGAGCGCGGGATCCGTCTCTCCGGCGGGCAGCGCCAGCGCGTCGCGATCGCGCGCGCGATCCTGCGGGACCCCCGCATCCTCATCCTCGACGAAGCGACCAGCGCGCTCGACTCGCACTCGGAGGCGCTCATCGAAGAAGCCCTCGACCGGCTGCTCCCCGGACGAACCACGCTGATCATCGCGCACCGTCTCTCGACGATCCGCCGCGCGAGCAAGATCCTGTACATCGAAGGCGGCCGGGTCCGCGAGACCGGCACCCACGAGACCCTCATCGCGGCCGGCGGCGCCTACGCCACCCTCCACGCCACCCAGTTCGCCCGCTAAAGGCAGCAGCGTCGACGGGGCGCGCCCTCGGGGAAGCGCGCCGTGCCCACGTCGCGAGCGCGCCCACGGCCTGGGGGCCCCGCGCGAAGCGTGGGGGGCGCGGAGCCGGGGGCGGAGCGCCGTTAAACTAAGGCTCGTGCCCAGCCGACATAGCTCTAGATGGGCGACATCTCGTTCGGCTCGACCATTTCCATGCTCAACGACGCTCTCCAGGGAGCGACGGCGACGCAGGGTGCGGTCGCGAACAACATCGCGAATGTCAACACGCCGGAATTCCGGCGGACCGACGTGAGCTTCAAGGACTCGCTCGCGGCGCTCGAGCCGCGCAGCGACGAGGCGTCCGACGATCTGGCGATGACGATCGACAACGCTCGGATGATCCCCGAGAGCGGTCCGCAAGCCGGGGGTTCGCAGACCTTCTCGGTCACGAGCACGGTCGACGATACGCAGCAGATGCGCGTCGACGGCTCCAACGTCGACATCGATCAAGAGATGGCAAAGCTTTCGCTCAACTCCGCCTACCAGCAGACGATGAGCCAGCTTCTGACCAATTCGTACGGCCGGCTTCGCAAAGCCATCACGGATCAGGCGTAATGGGTTTTTACAGTTCGATCGAAGTCAGCGCCAGCGGGCTCTCCGCCGAGCGCCTCGCGATGGACACCATCGCGAACAACATCGCCAACGTCAACACGACGCGCACCGTCGACGGCGGCCCCTTCAAGCGCCAGCTGGTCGTGTTCGCGCAAAAGACGCAGCCCTCGGCCGACGTCGCGGGCGCGGTCGACGACCAGGGCGATCCGGCCCGCTCGCAGGCGGGCGTGCAGGTCGTGCAGATCGCAAACGACGCCGGTCCCGACAAGCTGGTTTACGATCCGAGCCATCCCGACGCCGACGCGAACGGCTACGTCCACATGCCGAACATCGACGTCGTCAAAGAGATGGTCGACATGATCGCCGCCTCGCGCGCCTACGAGGCCAACGTCACCGCGATTCAAGAAGCGCGCACGATGGGCGGCTCGACGCTGGGGATTCTGAAAGCCTGATGGACTACGCGAGCGCGATCTCCAAGGTCGTCCCCGGGACCTTCGTTCCGGACCTGGGCACCTCGCCGGCCGCCGGCGAGACCCCCAACGTCGGCCCGATCCCCGGCGGTGCCGCCGGGGTTACCGGCGCCGGCCAATCGCCGTCGTTCGTGGACACCCTCAAGGGGGCGCTCTCGGACGTCAACGACAAGCTGCAGGCCTCGGACCAGGCAACCAGGGACCTGGCGGATGGCCGCACGAACAATCTGTCCGGAGTCGTCACGTCGGTCGAGGAGGCCAACCTGGCGCTGTCGTTCACGATGGCGATGCGAACCAAGCTCCTCGAGGCGTATCAAAGTATCTCGCAGATGCAGGTCTGAGGACCGCTCCGACGAGACAGCGACGGCGCCCCCCTCGCGGGAGGCGCCGTTCGTTTTTCAGGCTCCCCCGCAAACCGCAGGGGGTATAGTCTTCGGGTATGGGGACGGACGAGCTGCTCGGCGGGCGCTACCGGCTTGACCGCGTGGCGGGCCACGGTGGAATGGCGACCGTCTTCGCCGCCTACGACACCGTCCTCGACCGCACGGTCGCCATCAAGCTGCTCGGCCGCCGCCGCGACGACGACGGCGTCGTCGAAGAGCGCTTTCGCCGCGAGGCGCTGACCGAGGCGCGAATCGTTCACCCCAACGTCGTGGCGGTTCACGACGTCGGCGAGAGCGAGG
>JAFAHG010000185.1 GCA_019237315.1 Actinomycetota bacterium | reverse complement strand
TGGCATTCGCCCATCCAGATCTCGAGCTTGCGGCCGGTGACCTTCTCGAGCCACATCCCGAGGAACATGTCCGGGAGGAAGAGAATCTCGGTGTCCTCGGGAATCGCCTCGATCACCGACTTGGCGTTGCCGGAGGTGCAGCAGTAGTCCGTCTCGGCTTTCACCTCGGCGGTCGTGTTCACGTACGACACGACGACGGCGCCCGGATGCTCCGCCTTCCACGCGCGGAGCTGCTCGGCGGTGATCGACGCGGCGAGCGAGCAGCCGGCGTTCGGGTCTGGAAGCAGCACGGTCTTCTCCGGCGAGGTGATCGCGGCGGTCTCGGCCATGAAGTGGACGCCGGCGAAGACGATCACGTCCGCGTCGGTCGCCGCGGCCTGGCGGGCAAGGCCGAGCGAGTCGCCGACGAAGTCCGCGACGTCCTGCACCTCGGGCAGCTGGTAGTTGTGCGCGAGGAGGACGGCGTTGTGCTCGCGCGCGAGTGCGCGAACCTCGTCGTGCAGCGTCGTGGTGGCGCTCATTCGATCTCCAGCGAAACGTGCAGCGAGCGAGCTCCGTGTGTGAGTGCGCCGACGGAGATGAAATCGACGCCGGTTTCGGCGTACGCGCGAACGTTGTGGAGCGTGATGCCGCCCGACGCCTCGAGCGGCACGCGGCCGCCGACGAGCTCGACCGCGCGCCGGACGTCGGCCGGGCTCATGTTGTCGAGCAGGATGCGGTCCGCGCCGGCGGCGAGCGCCTCCTCCACCTCGGCGAGCGTTTCCGTCTCCACCTCGACGGGGCTGCCGTTCCGCACGGCGGCAATCGCGGGGACGATGCCACCGGCGATGCGCAAGTGGTTCTCCTTGACGAGGACCGCGTCGTCGAGGCCGAAGCGGTGGTTCGCGCCGCCGCCGCAGCGCACCGCGTACTTCTCGAGCGCGCGCAGGCCCGGCGTCGTCTTCCGCGTGTCGAGGATCGTGGCGCGTGTGCCCTCGGCGCGTTCGACGTGCGCGCGCGTGAAGGTGGCGATCCCGCAGAGACGTCCGAGCAGGTTGAGCGCCGTCCGCTCGCCCGTCAGGATTGCGCGCGCGGAACCTTCGAGCTCGGCGAGCGTCACGGGCGGCTCGTGCAGGCGCGTGCCGTCTTCGACGAGCGGGGTGAAGGTGAGCGCGGGGTCGAGCGCGGCGAAGACAGCTCGCGCGGCGGCGAGGCCACAGACGACACCGCGCTCCTCGAGTTGCAGCTGCGCGCGGCAGCGCGCGGCTTCGGGAACGATCGCGTCGGTCGTGCGATCGCCGGCGCCGACGTCCTCCGCGAGCGCGGTGCGGACGATCCGGTCGAGCTCGGCGGTCAGCTCCATCGCTCGAGCCTCGGTTCGCGATCGAATTCGAGCACGACGTGGCCGGCGAACTCCTCGTCCTCGGTCGGGAAGTCGGAGCGGAAATGTCCGCCGCGGCTCTCGCGCCGTGCGAGCGCGCTCTCGGCGACGAGCCGCGGCAGGAGCGCGCGCGACCGCGCGAGCCGCTCGAGTCCCTCGGCGCTGCGAATGACGCCCGCGTCCTCCCAGAGCGCGTGACGCAGCGCCGGCGTCACCGTCACTTCGGGACGTGTCCGGGGTCTGACCCCGGACGTGGCCCGAAGGGACGGTTCACGGACGGCGGCGAGGCCGGCGCGGCGGCCGAAGACAAGGCACTCGAGGAGCGAGTTCGAGGCGAGGCGGTTCGCGCCGTGGACGCCGGTGCACGCGCATTCGCCCGCTGCGTACAACCCCGGCACGGTGCTGCGTCCGTCGAGGTCGGTGACGATGCCGCCGACGGTGTAGTGCGCTGCGGGCGCGACCGGGATCGGCTCGGCGGCTGGGTCGTAGCCCGCGCGCTCGAGCGTCGCGATCAGCCCCGGGAACCGCTCGCGCTCGATGCCGCGCAGGTCGAGCCGCGCACGGCCGCGCTCGGCGATCGCGCGCGTGACGACGTCGCGCGGCGCTAGCTCGTCGGTGAAGCGCGAGCCGTCGTCGTCGACGAGCAGCGCGCCCTCCCCGCGCAGCGCCTCGGAGAGCAGGAAGCCGTCGTCGACGAGCGCCGTCGGATGGAACTGCACGAACTCGAGATCGGCGAGCGCCGCGCCCGCGCAGTAGGCGAGATCGATCCCCTGGCCGAGCGCGCCCGGCGGATTCGTCGTGCGTTCCCAGAGCGCCGCGTAGCCGCCCGTCGCGAGAACCGTCGCGCGCGCGGCGACCGACCGGCGAGGCGTGACGACGCCGACGCACCGGCCATCCGCGACGCGGAGATCGACGACGGGCTCGCCTTCCGAGATCGTGATGCGCGGATGCGCGTGTGCGCGCTCCGCGAGCGTGCGCGCGATCGCCTTGCCGGTCTCCGCACCACCCGCGTGCACGACGCGGCGGCGTGAATGCCCGCCTTCGCGGCCTAGCCCCTCGTCGAACGCGACGCCGAGGTCGACGAGATCGGCGATACGTGCCGGCGCCTCCTCGGTCAAGGTGCGCACGGCGCCCGGCCGGCAGATCCCGCGCCCGGCGCGGTGCGTGTCGTCGGCGTGCAGCGACGGCGAGTCGTCGGCCCCGATCGCGGCGGCCACGCCGCCCTGCGCATGGAAGCTGTTCGACGAGAAGACCGGCCCGCTCGAGAGGACGAGGACGTCGGTCTCCGACGCAGCGGCGAGCGCCGCGGCAAGGCCTGCCACCCCGCCGCCCACGACCACCAGCTCTGCCTGCTCACTCCGCTGCACGGAGGTTTTCTCCTCAGAGTCGATAACCTGTGCGGAGAGTGTACACCGTTTCCGACCCCGAAGCGAAAACGGCGCCCGCGCAGGTGGTCGTCGCAGTCGTGCTGCAGGTGCGCGGCGGCAACCTGCACGTCCTCCTCTGGCAGCGGGCGCTCGACCCGTTCGCCGGCGCGTGGGCACTTCCCGGCGGCGAGCTCGCGCCGGGCGAGACGCTCGAGCAGTCGATCAGGCGCCACCTCGCCGCGAAGGTCGACGTGCGCGAGCTCGCGCATCTCGAGCAGCTGGAGACGCGCAGCGCGCCGGATCGCAACCCGCTCCGCTGGGAGCTCGCGACCGCGTACCTCGGTCTCGTCCCGTCCGACGTCGAGCCGACACTCCCCGCCGACACGCGATGGCATCGCGTCGACCGGCTCCCCCGCCCCCTCGCGTTCGACCACCAGGCGATCACGCTGCTCGCACGCGCGCGCCTACGCGGCAAGCTCTCGTACACGAACATCGGCTTCGCTCTCGCGCCGGAGACCTTCACGATCTCGGAGCTCCGCGAGCTCTACCGCGCGGCGCTCGGCCACGACGTCTCGGCGACGAACCTCCTGCGTGTGTTGCTCCGCCGGCAGCTCCTCGTCGCCACGGGCGATCGCCGCGGTCCCGGCCCGACCGGCGGCCGCCCGGCCGCGCTCTACCGGTTTCGGCTCCGCGAGATGGCGATCACGGACCAGTTCGCGGTGCTGCGCCCGCCTAGCGCAGGCGGCGAACGAGCCGCCACGCGCCGGGGAGCGCGAGCGCGGCGAGGTACAGCTTGAAGACGTCGCCCGGGATGAACTTGTACAGCCCGAGCTCGAGGGTCTTCTCGAGGTTCGTGTGCAGCACCGCAGCGAGCCACGGCAATCCGAAGAGGTAGATCACGACGTTGCCGGTGAGCATCGCGCCGATCGCGGAGGAGACCCGGCGGTCCCATCCGAGCTCGGCGAGAAAGCCGGTGAGGGCCGTCACGATCGGATAGCTGACGAGGTAGCCGCCGGACGCGCCCTTGATCACGTCGAGGCCCTCGCCGTGGCCCGCGTACACAGGCGTGACGAGACCGAGAAGCAGGTAGAGGAGCCCCGCCGCACCGCCGCGCACCGTGCCGAGCGCCGCGCCGACGAGCAGAACCGCGAACGTCTGTCCCGTGATCGGCACCGGGTGTCCGAACGACACCTGCGCCGAGGCCGCGATGAGGCCGGCGCCGCCCGCCACGAGGACCGCGTCGGTGAGGATCCCGGCACGCGGAAGTAGGGCAACGCGGAGCGTGGGCACAGTGCTCTGCATCGGCCGCATTCTGACGATTTGTGCGGTTCTCTGCGGAGCCAGGTTCGCGAAAACCGTGGTACGGTGGGCGCGTCCCGTCTCAAACAAGCACAAAGGGGAGCTTTCAATCTCATGAGCAAGATCCGGGTTGCAGCACTCGGCCTCGTTGCTGTGGCGATGCTCGCGTGGGCCGTGCCCGCGCTCGCGCAGCCGAAGCGGGCCGCCTCGACGATCTCGGTCACGGCCGGCAAGCCCGCCGAGTTCAAGTTCACACTGTCGGCGAGCTCGGTCAAGCACGGCACGGTCACGTTCAACATCACGAACAGCGGCGCGCTCGCGCACGACTTCTCGATCAACGGGAAGAAGACCGCGCTCATTCAGCCGAAGAAGTCGGGCACGCTGACGGTCACGTTCGCGAAGGCCGGCAGCTATCCGTACCAGTGCACGGTCCCGGGCCACGCGGCGGCGGGCATGAAGGGAACGCTCAAGGTCACGTAGCAGACTCGTTCTGCTCGTTCTCTTCGACGGCCCGTCGCTTCGTGCGGCGGGCCGTCGTCGTTGTAATGCTCCTCGCGGTGTCGGCGGGCTCCGCCGCCGCGCTCCCGCCCCTCCCGTCGGTCTCGCC
>JAFAHG010000143.1 GCA_019237315.1 Actinomycetota bacterium | reverse complement strand
ATCGCATCCGCATCCTTCTCGGCGACCGGATCAAGCTCGAGCTCTCGCCCTACGATCTGACGCGTGGACGCATCGTCTACCGCTACCGAACCGCAGAGCAGTAAGCGCCCCCGTCTCCGTGGCCTCAGCCACGAGGTCGCGTTCTTCATCACGATCCCGCTCGGCGTCGCACTGGTCCTCAGTGCGCACGGTGCCGCGGCGCGCGCCGCGGCAATCAGCTACGCAGCTGCGGTCAGCTTCATGCTCGGCGCGAGCGGCCTCTACCACCGGATCACCTGGACATCGCAGGCGTGGCGCATGCGCATGCGCCGCGTTGACCACGCGGGCGTCTACCTGCTGATCGCGGGCAGCTACACGCCCGTCGGGCTACTTCTCCTGCGCGGGGGATGGCGCGTTGTCGTGCTCGCAATCGTGTGGTCGGGCGCAGCTGCGGCCATCGTGCTCAAGCTCTTCTGGGTGCGCTCCCCGAAATGGCTCGCGGCGGCGATCGCAATCCCGCTCGGCTGGGTCGGCGTCGTCGTTCTACCCCAGGTCGCAGACCGCGCCGGCCTCGCCGCATGCCTGCTCCTGGTCGCCGGCGGCGTCGCCTACACCGCCGGCGGCCTCGTCTACGCGTTCCGCAGGCCGGACCCGGTCCCGTCGGTCTTCGGCTACCACGAACTGTTCCATGCGCTCGTTCTCGTCGCGGTCGGCTTGCAATACGGCTGCATCGCTTTCTACGTGCTCCCTCACGGCTGACCTGCAACATCGCGGCTAGCCCACCGGTCGATGCCGGTCAGAAGCTCGGCGCGTCGCTCTTCGGTCAGCGCCGGCAGGAGCGCGCCGTTGCGCGCGACGTCGGCCAGCGCGTGCGCGTCCCAGCCGAGGTTCACGGCGACGAGCGAGTACTGGTCGCTGACGCCGTGGTCGAACCACAGAGAGTCGTCGGCGTTCAACGTGACGGGAACCCCGGCCGCGACGAGCGCGGCGACCTGGTGCTCGCGGAGGCTCGGGGAAACGCCGAGGGCGACGTTCGACACCGGGCACACGTCGCAGACGATCTGCTCGTCGGCGAGACGTGCAAGGACGTCCGGATGGGCTGCGGCGAGGACGCCGTGCGAGATTCTCGTCGCACCGATCTCGTCGAGCGCGGCGAGGATGCTCTCGCGTCCCTCCACCTGGCCTGCGTGGGCGACGACCTGGAGACCTGCGTCGGCCGCCGCGCGAACCGCCGGCACGTACGGCGAGTAGTCGGCGGGCTCGTGGAAGCCCGCGGTGCCGATCGCGGTCACCCCGTCCCCCGCGCGCCGGATCGCCGCGCGGGCGATCTCGTCGGCAAGTGGCGCGTCCTGGTCGGTGTTGATCGTGACGTTCGCGCCGACCTGGAGGTCGTGCTTCGCGGCGGCTTCCTGCAGCGCGGACACCATCGTCGCGGTGACGCGGTCGATCGAACCGAGCCGCGGCGCGTAGAGCTGCGGCTCGATCGCGGGCTCGAAGAAGACGACCCCCTCTGCCGCCGCCACGGCCACGAGCTCCTCGCACAACACGGCGAGGTCCTCCAGGTCCTCGATCAGCGCGGGCACCCGGCCGTAGTGGTCGAAGAAGTCCCACACGTCGGCGAACGTCTCCGGAAACTCGAACGGAACGCCGCGGCGTCGGGCGATCCGCAGCACGGCCTCCCGCGGATACGACCCGTCGAGGTGGGCATGGACGTGGACCTTGGGAAGCTCGTACGTGTTCAGTCGTCGTCCCACGTCTGCCCGATGTCCGGCCGTGCGAGCAGCTGGTTGAAGCTCGACGCGTGGAACACGAGCGGCCGCAAGTCCGGGTCGGCGCCGACGCCGATCACCTCGAGCAGGACGACGACGTGGTCGCCCGCCTCCACTTCCGCGTGGACCGTGCACTCGAACCACACCGGCGCGCCCGAGACGAACACCGCATCGGACCCGACGTGCCGAAGCGGAGCCGACGCGAACCGCCGGAGGCGGTCCGAGCCCGCGATCTCGCGCGCGATCTCGCCCTGCCCCTCCGCAAGCACGGAGATCCCGATCGACGACGCGTTCCGCAGGCGCGGCCACGTGTTCGACATCCTGCGGATCGCGCACGAGACGAGCGGCGGGTCGAGGGAGACACCGACCGTGAACGCGGACGCGACCATGCCCTCGATCTCGCCGTTCGTGCGCGCGATCAGCGCGACCACTCCGGACGGGAAGAGCGAGAAGGCGCGGCGCAACGCCTCGGTGTCGTTCTCGTAGCGCGGGAGGAACGACTGCGTGACGGGCGGCGTACCTCCGTCGTCGTGGTTGTCGGCAGCGGTCACGACTCGCTCGACGTCCGCCACCAGTTGACTCCGAGATCCTCGGCGTACTCGTCGATGCGCGCGAGCTCGTCCTCCGTGAACACGGCGGCGTCCAATGCGCCGAGGTTCTGCTCGAGCTGCGCGACGCTCGACGCGCCCATGACGAGCGAGGTCATCCGCGGATCGCGCAGCGCCCAGGCGAGCGCGAGCTGTGCGAGCGTCTGTCCCCGTTCCGCCGCGATCGCGGCGAGCCCGGTCACCCGGCGCATCGCGTCCTCCGTGAGGAACTGCCGCTGGAACGACTCGCTCCGCGATGCGCGGCTTCCCTCCGACACCCCGCCGAGGTAGCGGTCCGTCAACAACCCCTGCGCGAGCGGTGAGAACGCGATGCAGCCGATGCCGAGCTCGTCGAGCGTGTTGAGCAGCTCCGGTTCGATCCACCGGTTGAACATCGAGTACGACGGCTGGTGGATGAGGATCGGAGTTCCGAGGCCGGACATGATCGCGTGCATCTGCCGGGTCCGCTCCGGCGAGTAGCTCGAGATTCCCGCGTACAGCGCCTTGCCGCTCTGCACCGCGTGATGCAGCGCGGACGCCGTCTCCTCGAGCGGCGTGTCCGGATCGAGTCGATGCGAGTAGAAGATGTCGACGTACTCGAGCCCCATCCGGTGCAGCGACTGGTCGAGGCTCGCGAGGAGGTACTTGCGCGAGCCCCACTCCCCGTACGGGCCGGGCCACATGTCGTAGCCGGCCTTCGTCGCGATGACGAGCTCGTCGCGGTACGGGCGCAGGTCGCGGGCGAGCATCGTGCCGAAGTTGATCTCGGCCGAGCCCGGCGGCGGGCCGTAGTTGTTCGCGAGGTCGAAGTGCGTGATGCCGCGGTCGAACGCGGCGAGCACGATCGAGCGCTGGACCTCGTACGGCGTCCTGTCGCCGAAGTTGTGCCACAACCCGAGCGAAAGCGCCGGCAGCTTGAGGCCCGAGCGGCCGCAGCGGCGATAGACCTGCCCGTCGTACCGCCGAGCATCTGCGACGTACGGATCGGACATCACACGACCCCTGCCCCCGACGCGCGCGCGGCGTGCGCCGGATGCGACTCCGGAAGGCGCGGTCCGCCGTCCGGGAAGAGCGACTCACGGAACGTGCCCGTCGGCTGCTCTGCCAGCATTCCTGCGTCACGAAGCGCGGGAGCGATCTCGTCCGCGAACTCGTCGTACGACGCGGGCACCGTGAACGGCGCGAGCAGGAATCCATCGACGCCGGTCGCCTCGACGTACTCGGCGAGCCGCTCGGCGATCTCGGCAGGCGGCCCCATGACGATCAACTCGCGCATGCCGTAGCGGAGGATGTGGTCCGCGGCTTCGCGCAGCTTCTCGTCGCCGTGGCGTGCGACCGAGGACCGCGTCTCCTCGGTCTGGATGCTCGAGAACGTCGCGTCGGGGTCGAGCTCCTCCAGCGCTTCGAGGTCGATACCGGTCATCGCGCTGTAGTAGGCGGCGGAGGCCGGATAGTTGACGTACGCCAGGTACTCGTCGAGCTTCCGCTCGGCCTCGGCACGTGAGCGCGCGCACACGATCGACAGCGTAGTGACCGTCTTGACCGCGCCCTCGGACCGGCCCGCCTTGACGGCACGCGCGCGGATGTCGTCGACCTGACGGCGGACGAGATCCGTGTCGCGGCCCTGCAGGAAGACCACCTCCGCGTGCGCAGCACCGAACGAGCGCCCTGCTTCCGACAGACCGGCCTGGAAGAGCACCGGCGTGCGCTGCGGCGACGGCTCGCAGTCGAAGTACCCATCCGAGCGGTGGTAGGGGCCGTGGTGGTGGATCTCGCGCACCTTCGCCGGATCGGCGTACACGCGGCGCTCCTTGTCGACGAGGACGGCGTCGTCGTCCCACGAACCTTCGAGCAGCTTGTACGTCAGCGCCATGAAGTCCTCGGCGCGCGCGTAGCGCTCGTCGTGCGGGATCAGCTCCTTTCCGAAGAGCTCGGAGACGACCGACATGCTGGTCGTGACGACGTTCCAGCCGAACCGTCCTCCGGTGAGATGGTCGAGGGTCGCCAGGCGGCGCGCATTCGCGTACGGATGCTCGTACGTCGTCGACGCCGTGACGGCGAAGCAGAGCCGCTCGGTCACGGCGGCCATCGGAGGGATGACGAGCATCGGGTCGTTGTTCGGAATCTCGACGGCCTGCTCGAAGACGACCGGCTTCGTGAGCCCCTTGATGTGCGGATATCCGTACGAGTCTGCAAGGAAGACGAAGTGGAATCCGCCGCGCTCGAGCGTCTTCGCCATGCTCGTCCAGTAGTCGAGCTCCTTGTAGCGGTACGTCGTCTGGTCCGGATGCGCCCACAAGCCCTGGCTCGTCAGGTTCACCTGGTTGATCTCGAACGCGCCGAAGATGACCGGTTTCATGCCCCTCCTTGATTCGCCCCGATTAGCTCCACCGTGCCGCCCCCCACCGTTCGACGAGCACCGCAAGCCGGTAGACGACGACGGACATCACGATTGCGACGACGGCGACGGCCCACGTCGACGCGTTGTCGATCGCGACCTGGTCGTCGCTGAGAATCCTCCCGAGCCCGCCCGTGTCCATCAGCCACTCGGCTGCGATCGCCGTGAGAACGCAGTTCGCGGCGGAGAGACGAAGCGCGAGAAAGAGCGACGGCAGCGAGCTCGGGAGGGCGAGCCGGCCGAGCGTCACGAATCGGTTCGACCCGTAGACGCGGAACAGGTCGTCACTCCCGGCGGGCCGGCTGCCGAGCCCGGACACCATGATCACGAAGACGGGGAAGAACGTCATCAGCACGCAACTCGCGACGATCGCGCCTTTGCCGTAGCCCAGGACCGACCCCATCACCGGGATGAACACCGCGATCGGGATGGTCGGGATGAGGACGACCATCGGCGAGAGGAACGACCGCACGGACGGGAAGAGCGTCGAGCCGAGCGCGAGAAGGAGTCCGATGGCGGCGCCGAGTGCGAGTCCCTCTGCGGAGATCGTCAGGGTCGTACCGGCCGCCCGCAGGAACGCGCCGCCGTCGTTCCAAAGCCGGGTCGCGACCTCGTGCGGCGAGGGGGCAACGACGGTCGCGACGTTCCCCGCCGATACCCACCACTGCCAGCACGCGACGAGGACGACCGGGACGAGAACGGCAAGTCCGGCGTCGACCACGCGTGAGCCTCCGCGCGGAGCGGCGGAGATGCTCGTCGGCCGCCCGAAGAACCGGGTCGCCGCCCGCTCGAGCGCAGTCCCGCCCACGTAGCCGGCGAGCGAGACGAGCACCGCCATCGCGCAGGCCGACCAGAGGAGCTCGTACTGCACGTTGCGCATCGCCGACACCATCACGACGCCGAGTCCCGAGTTCGCGCCGAACCACTCGCCGAGGATCGCGCCGAGCAGCGCGGCGGGGATGCCGA
>JAFAHG010000229.1 GCA_019237315.1 Actinomycetota bacterium | reverse complement strand
GTGCGCGCATCGAGCTACAGGAGTCGATCGCCGTCGCCCAGGTGATGGCCGCCTCCGCCGGCGACGCGCGCGCACTCCTGCGCGGGCTCTCGTTCCTGCGCCCGTGACGCGCGTCGCGGCGGTCGACCTCGGGACGCACACCACGCGCCTCCTCGTCGCCGACGTCGAGGACGGCCGCGTCGACGAGATCGTCCGCCGAAGCGCGATCACCCGCCTCGGCGACGGCGTCGACGCGGAGCGGCGACTCCATCCCGACGCGATCGCACGCGTCCACGCGAAGCTCGCCGAATACCACGCGGAGGCCGAGCGACTCGGCGCGGAGCGAACGCTCGCCGCCGCGACGAGCGCCGTCCGCGACGCGGCGAACGGCCGCGAGTTTCTCGCAGGGCTCGAGGACCGCTACGGCTTCGCGACGCGGCTCCTCTCCGGCGACGAGGAGGCGGAGTTCACGCGCCGCGGCGCGGGCATTGACGACCCGGACACGCTCCTCCTCGACGTCGGCGGCGGCTCGACCGAGCTCTCGACGGGCGCGTTCCGAACGAGCCTCGACGTCGGCTCGGTCCGGCTCACCGAGCGCCATTTCCACCACGACCCGCCGACTGCCGCCGAGCTCGAGGCAGCCGCCGCGGAGGTGCGCGCGCTCCTCCCCGACCTCGAGGCGACCACCGGCGTCGGGGTCGCCGGCACCGTCTGGCAGCTCCAGGAGCTCGCCGGCCCGCTCACCCCCGATTCGGTCGGCGCCGAGCTCGCCCGCCTCGCCGCCGTCCCGCTCGCCGAGCGCCGACGCATCCCGAAGCTCGACCCGGACCGCGCGCCGGTGATCGTCGCCGGAGCCGTGATCGTCCTCGAGGTGCTCCGCCGCTACCGGCTCGCGGCGATGGGCTTCAGCCTCCGCGACCTCCTCGACGGCATCGCGTTGGAGGCGGCCCGGGAATAACTTGCGGCCACAAGCGTTTATGGGTATGTTCCTTGCGCAATCAACTTTTGGAGGACAGATCCAGATGACGACCACAACCACGGAGCGCCAGGTCGCAATCCCGGCCGGCACCTACAACGCGGACACCGTCCACTCGTCGGTCGGGTTCGAGGTCGAGTACGCGAGCGCGGGTGTCTTCACCGGCTCGGTCAACACCTTCGAGGCCCAGCTCGTCGACGGCGTCCTGACCGGCTCCGCCGACATCGCGAGCCTCGTCACGAAGGACGAGAACCTGCAGGCGCACCTCCTCTCGCCCGAGTTCTTCGACGCCGAGCAGTTCCCGAAGGTGACGTTCAGCGGCACGCTGACCCCCAAGGGCACGGTCGACGGCGAGATCACGCTCAAGGGCGTCACGAAGCCCGCGACGCTCACCGGCCAGATCGCCGGCCCGAAGGCCGACGCGTGGGGCAACGAGCGCTGGATCCTCACGCTCGAGACGACGATCGACCGCACCGAGTTCGGCATCACCTGGAACGCACCGCTCCCCGACGGCACGAACGCCCTCGCGAACGAGGTCACCCTCAAGGCGAACCTCGCGCTGGTGAAGGCGGCGTAACGATGCGCGTCCTCGGGATCTCCGGCAGCCTCCGTCGCGACTCGCACAACACCGCGTTGCTGCAGGCCGCGACGGAGCTGCTGCCGCCCGACGCCGAGCTCGTCCTCTACGACGACCTGAAGAACGTGCCGCCGTACGACCAGGACGACGACGTCGAGCCGGCACCGGCGGCGGTGGCCGACCTTCGCCGCGCGGTCGCAGAGGCGGACGCAGTCCTCTTCGCGACGCCGGAGTACAACTCGTCCGTGCCGGGTGCGCTCAAGAATGCGCTCGACTGGGCCTCACGCCCGCTCGCGACGAACGTGTTCCGCAACAAGCCCGTCGCCGTGATCGGCTCGAGCGCCGGCGCGTTCGGCGCCGTGTGGGCGCAGGCGGAGCTCCGCAAGGTGCTCGCCGCGATGGGCGCGCGTGTCGTCGAGGTCGAGCTCGCAGTCGGCCACGCGAAGGAGAAGATCGTCGACGGCCAGCTCGTCGACGAGGAAACGCGCCACGAGCTGAGCGAGTCAGTCGCGATGCTCGTCGACGCTACTCGACAGGCTCAGGCGGCGGCGAATCCTCTGCCAGCCGCCGTCTGACAACCGCACGCGACAGAACCCCCACGAGGTTCCCGCCGTCGACGACGGGAACGCGCTCGAGGTCGTGCTCCTCGAGCAGCGCGAAGGCATCCTCGAGCGGCATCGTCGACTCGATCGTGAAGTTCGGCTCCTCCGCGATGTCGCGCAACGGAGTCGTGCGCGGGTCGAGACCGGGCGCGACGACCTCGCGCACGAGGGTCTTCCGCGTGATCACGCCGACGAGCCGGCCGTCGTCGGTGACGAGCACCGCGCGCACCTCGTCACGCGTAAGCGCCTCTCCCGCCTCCTGCGCCGGCGCACGCGCGTCGAGCGCGAGCGGGTCCGAGACCATCGCATCTTTCACGTGGTCTGTCATGGGTAGAGACCGCGCGCTTCGAGCGCGGCGGATACCTCTCTGATCCCGGCGACGAGCGCGGCGTCGCGCAGCGTGAGCCTGCGCTCCTCGGCGAGCGACCACACGCGGTCGAACGCCTCGCCGAGCTTGTCGGCGAGACGCGCGCGGATCTCCTCGCGGTCCCAGAACAGCCGCCCGAGATCCTGCACCCACTCGAAGTACGAGACGGTGACGCCGCCCGCGTTCGTGAGAACGTCGGGCAGGATCGGAACGCCGCGGCCGGCGAGAATGCGGTCGGCCTCGACCGATGTCGGCCCGTTCGCGCCTTCGACGACGATCCGGCAATGCAACTTGTCCGCGTTCGCCGCCGTCACCTGGTCCTCGCGCGCCGCGAGGACGAGCATGTCGCACGGCAGCTCGAGCAGCTCGGCATTCGAGAGGCGCGTGACGCCCGTGATCGATTCGAGCGTGCCGTGCTCGCGCACGTGCTCGTGCAGCGTCGGTATGTCGAGCCCGTCCTCGGCGAACACGCCGCCGGTCATGTCGGAGACCGCGACGACCGTCGCACCCTTCTCGACGAGCTCCGTCGCCGCGATGCCGCCGACGTTGCCGAAGCCCTGCACGACGCAGCGCAGCTCAGCGAGGTTCCACCCGAGCCGTTCGCAGGCCCGCTGGACGACCATCACGACGCCCGCGCCGGTCGCCTCGTGGCGGAAGACCGAGCCGCCGACGGAGATCGGCTTGCCCGTGACGATCTCCGGCACCGCGTAGCCCTTCTGCATCGAGTAGGTGTCCATCATCCACGCCATCGTCTGCTCGTTCGTCGCCATGTCCGGCGCGGGGATGTCCTCCTGCGGGCCGATGAACGGCGTCAGCTCGGCGGTGAAGCGCCGCGTGATGCGCGCGACCTCCGCCTGCGAGAGCTCGCGCGGGTTGCAGCGGACGCCGCCCTTCGCGCCGCCGTACGGCAGGCGCAGGAGTGCGCACTTCCAGGTCATCCACATCGCGAGAGCCGCGCACTCGCCGAGGTTGACGCCCGCGTCGTAGCGGACGCCGCCCTTCGTCGGTCCGAGGATCGACGAGTGCTGCACCCGGTAGGCCGGGAAGGAGCGGACGGTGCCGTCGTCCATCCGCACGGGCAGCGTCATCATCACGGCGCGCTCCGGATAGCGGAGCCGCTCGACGACGAAGTCGGGGATGTCCGCCTGCACGACCGCCTCTTCGAGCTGTGTGCGGGCCTGCCGGTACAGCGGCGTGTCCCACTCGAGTGCCGCAGGCGCGTGCGCGACCTCGACCACGGCGGGACTCTACCCCGGCCGGTAGGTCCTGCCGGCTTGCAAATGGGACGGACGGCCCATTGCCCCGGGGCCCCGCAACAGGAATCCTGTGGAGGTGAACATTCGCCACCCGGAGCTCCTCCCCCTCTTCGCAACTGCGCTCGCGATCGAGGTGGCCCACCTGCGCTGGATCCTCCTGACGCAGTGGAATTGCAAGAGCTGCGGGACCCGCCACCTGGATTGCGCATGCAAGCCGGCGTGGATGCGGATGCTCTTATAAGTAGTTGAAAGGTGCCAGCCTTCAGGCTGGCTCCGTCATCAGTTTAAATGTGCCCTCCCTTTTGCCGGGGTGGCGGAACTGGTAGACGCACTCGGCTTAAACCCGAGAGCCTTCGGGCGTGGGGGTTCGACTCCCTCCCCCGGCACTCACGCAGTCGCCGCGACGCCGAAGAACGCCGCCACGGCGGCGCGGTCCTCCGCGAGCGGGCAGTGCGGCAGCGCCGCGAGGAACGCGCGCCCGTAGGCGCGGGTGCGCAGGCGCGGGTCGAGGATCGCGACGACGCCGCGGTCCGCGTGGCTGCGAATCAGCCGCCCGAACCCCTGCCGCAGCTGCAGCATCGCCGTCGGCAGCGCGAAATCCCGGAACCAGTCGCCGCCCTCCTCCTCGACCGCTTCGCACCGCGCCTCGTGCAGCGGGTCGCCGGGCGCGGAGAACGGAAGCTTGTCGATCACGAGCAGCGAGAGCGACTCGCCCGGTACGTCGACGCCCTGCCAGAACGTCGCGGTTGCGAGCAGCACGGAGTCGACCTCCGCGCGGAAGCGTTCGAGCAACCGCTCGCGCGGTGCGTCGCCCTGCACAAGCACCTCGTACGGCACGCGTCCCTGGATGCGCGAGCGCAGCACGTCGAGCGCGCGGTAGCTCGACGTGAGGACGAGCGCTCGTCCTTCGGAGAGCGAGAGGAGCGCGGCGGTCTCGTCGGCGGCGCGCTCGGTGTAGGTCTCGCTGCGCGGGTCGGGCATCGTGCGCGGCAGGTAGAGCAGAGCCTGCTCGCGGAAGTCGTACGGGGAGCCGACGACCACCTCGCGTGCGTGCGAGAGCCCGAGCCGCCGGCGCACGAACGACGCGTCCTGCCCCGTCGTGAGTGTCGCGGAGACGAGGACCGCCGTCGGGCCGTTGTCCCACAGCCGCTCGCGCAGCTCCTCCGAGACGTCCACCGGCGCCCAGACGACCGCGTCCGGCTCGGCCCACACCACGCGGCCGAGCTCGTCCGGCGCAACGCACGCCTCGGCCTGTGCGGCGAGCCCGAGTACGCGGCGCGAGAGGAGGTCGAGCTCCTCGCCTTTGCCGTGTAGCGCGTCCGCGAGCGCGGCGAGCGCGTCCTGCAGGAGCACGAGCTCGTCGGCGGGCGGTTCGCGCAGACGCTTGCGGCCGGCGGGCGGCGCCACGGCGCGAAGGAGTAGCTCACCCGCTCGTTCGACACGGTCGAGCTCACGCCCGGGCGCAGGCCGGGAGGCCTCGCGGCAGGCGCGCTCGACGTCGAGCGACAGCCGGCCGAGCGCGGCGCGCGAGATCCGGCCCCCGAGCCACGATGCGGCGCTCTCCTCGAGGCGATGCGCCTCGTCGAAGACGACCGCGTCGTGCTCGGGCAGCACGCCTCCCCCGGCGGCGAGGTCGGCGAAGTAGAGCGCGTGGTTCGCGATCACGAGATCGGCCTCGCCGGCTCGGTCGCGCGCCGCCTCCGCGAAGCAGCTCGTGACGAAGGGACAGCGGCTTCCCGCACAGCGGTCGGCGCCGACGGCGAGCTCGGACCAGAGCGCGTCCGACGGCTCGAGCGTGAGCTCGGCGCGGTCGCCGGTCGTGGTCGCCGCGAGCCACGGCAGCATCGACTCGTACGCCGCCTCGTCGCGCGCCTCGCGCAGGAGCATCGGACCGAAGCCCTGCAGCTGCTTGCGGCACACGTAGTTCTGACGGCCCCTCAGCACCTCGACGCGCACGTCGCGGCCGAGCGCGCGCGCCGCCGCGGGCACCTCGTACGCGAGGAGCTGCTCCTGGAGCGCCTTCGTCGCGGTCGCGACGACGACGCGGCTCCCCGACTCGAGCGCGGGGATCAGGTACGCGAGGCTCTTGCCGGTGCCCGTTCCCGCCTCGGCGACGAGGTGCTCGCCCGTCGCGAGCGCACGCGCGACCGCGGCCGCGAGCGCGGCCTGCTCGCGGCGTGGCTCGAAGTCCGGCAACGCGCGCGCGAGCGCACCCCCGGAGACGAAGGCGTCGTGCACGGATGGCAAGCGTAGGCGAGCGAACGGCTGTTCCCTCGTGAAATTCGCGCTACGAGCGGATTTCCGCCCCCGATCCCCGTTGACGAGACCGGCGCGGTGGCTTAGGTTGCCCGACGTCGGATCCGGTAAGTCTTCGGACTCGCCGGGGCTGACTTTTTTAACGCCGGATGTCTGCCGTCCGACGGCCGCGCTACGTTCTGCGGCCCATGTCGATCGCACTCGTCTTCATCGGACTCGTCGCCGGCGGCGGCATCGGCTGGCTCCTCGCGCGGACGCGACTTCAGCCCGTGGTCGCACGCCTCGAGGCCGAGCTCGTGCACAGCCGCGACGACACAGCGAGGCTCGAGGCGTTCACCGGACAGACGCTCGACAAGGCCGTGGCGGCTGCGACCGACCGGATCGGCTTGCTCGTGAAGCCGATCGAGCAATCGCTCCAGCGGGTGACGAGCGAGGTCTCGGAGCTCGAGAAAGCACGCGGGCGCGATTACGGCGCGATGATGCGCGGCCTCTCGACACTCGAGCAGACGACAGGATCCCTCGCGACCGCGCTGCGATCGCCCGCCGTGCGCGGCCAGTGGGGCGAGCTCCAGTTGCGGAATGCCGTCGAGGCGGCCGGCATGTTGAAGTTCTGCGACTTCCTCGAGCAGCAGTCGGTCACGGTCGACGACGGGCGACTCCGCCCCGACATGATCGTGCGGCTTCCGGGCGGCCGACAGGTCGTCGTCGACGCGAAGGCTTCAGTGCAGGCGCTCCTCGATGCGGAGCACGCCGCCGACGAGGCCGAGCGCGAGCGCCGGCTCGACGATTACGTTCGCCACGTCCGCGATCACGTCGCAAAGCTGTCGCGCAAGGGGTATTGGGAGCAGTTCTCGCCCACGCCCGACTTCGTGATCATGTTCCTCCCGGGCGAGGGGTTCTACCGCGCGGCGATCGAACGGGATCCGTCGCTCATCGAGCTCGCGCCCGGCCAGCGCATCCACATCGCGAGCCCCTCCACACTGATCACGTTGCTGCGCGCGATTGCCGTCGGTTGGCGCGAGGCCGAGGTCGCGGAAAACGCCCGTGCGATCGAACGCCTCGGGCGGGAGCTTTACGAGCGCCTCGCGACGATGTCGAGCCACTTCACCACGCTCGGTAAGCGCCTCGAGGGATCGGTGCAGGCGTACAACCAGGCCGTGGGCTCGCTCGAACGACGCGTGCTCGTTTCTGCGCGACGCTTCGTCGAACACGGCGTCGAGAGCGACAAGGACGTCGACGAGCTCACGCCCGTCGAAACGGTTCCCCAGCTTCCGCAGACGATCGAGCTGCCGACGCGCGCCGCCTAGAACCGAAGCAGCGCGCCGATGCCCTCGTGGCCGTCGAGGTCGCTGCCCTCGACCGGGACGATCGCGCCGCCGTACTCGAGCGTGCGGTGGATCGCGAGGTCGAGTCCGTCCTCCACCTCGTCGAGCGGATGCCCGTCCAGCGGGCACGAGCCCGGTGAGGCGGAGCCTCGGCCGCACTCGGGACAGCGGTAGGCCTTCGCGTTCGCGGCGTCCTGGACGAAGAGGACGGCGACGCGGCCGTCCGACGCCGCTTCGAGCGTCTGCTCCCAGCCCGCCGCCGCACGGCCGTCGCGGCCGATCTCCCCCTGCCACCGCTCGAGCGACTCGGTCACGCTCTCCGCACGCGCGCGATCGAGATGCGGCGTGACGACCTCGAGGAGCTCCGCAGGCGTCGCGTGCGCCTCCGCCGTCGCCCAGCCGACGATCGCGTCGCGCACCTCGGGCGACACCGCAGCCTCGAAGTCGTTCCGCAACTCGGGCGCGCTCACGACGACGATCTCGAGACCGCCGCGACGGAAGCGTCGGTCGAGCTCGTCGCCGACGGACTTCAGGTGCTCCTGCACGAGCTTCTCGATGTGCCGCTGGTAGCGCGCCTGCGACCACCCGCCCTGCGTGTGCTGACCGGGCTGCTCGTCCGTCTGGTCGACCACCTCCTCGAGGCGACCGTTCAAGAGCCGGAAGACCTGGCCGCGCTCGCGGCCGACGAACGCGACAAGGGCGCCCTCGCCCTTCGCGGCGATCGGGACGAGCGGCGCGACGTGCAGCTCGCGTTCGAGCCGCACCTCGTCCGCCACCGGTTCCGGCAGCGGCAGCGTCCGCCACAGCCCTTCGAGCGACGACGCGAACACGGCGACGCCCTGCGTGCCGTCGCGGTCGAAGTCGACGTCCCACCAGGTGCGGATCCGGTGGAGGTCACGGATCAGCGCCTGCCTGCGCTCGTGGTCGTAGTCACGCTCCTCGGTCGCGCGCTCGGCGGCGTTGAGGAGCGAGTTGAAGCGGGTCTCCGCATCCGCAGGCGTCGGCGCCGTCGACGGGTCGAGGTCGACGTAGAGGCTGACCGCGCAGCCGCTCTCGGAACGGAAGTTCGCGAGCTCGCGAAGCGTCTCCCAGGTCACCGCCGCGCGAGCCACAGACCACTGCTTACCCTGCGGCGGGTCGATGCTAATCCACACCGTCGGCCACGGCGTCCGGCCGCTGGAAGAGCTCGTCGCCGTGCTCCGGGAGGCGAGCGTCGAGACGCTCGTGGACGTGCGCCGCTTCCCCGGGTCGCGCCGGAACCCCCAGTTCAACCAGGTCCCGCTCGTCGCGGCCCTCGACGAGGCCGGCATCGCCTACGAGCACCCGGAGGCGCTCGGCGGGCGCCTGTCCGGCGAGCCGGGCGAGGAGCGGTTCGCATGCATCCGCGTTCCCGCCTTCCGCTCGTATGCCGCCCGGATGACGACGCCCGGCTGGCAGGCCGCGCTCGACGAGG
>JAFAHG010000222.1 GCA_019237315.1 Actinomycetota bacterium | reverse complement strand
CCGAAGTCTGCCGATAGGGTTGCCACAGGGCGCTCGCTTTGAGCGTGAGCAGGATCGCGAGGCTGATGACGACGAGCAGCGCGCTGATCGCAAGCGCGACGTCGAAGTTGCGGTCGAACTCGGAGTACACCGCGAGCGACAGCGTCTGCGTGCGGCCCTGCAGGCTGCCCGCGAACATGATCGTCGCGCCGAACTCCCCGATGCCGCGCGCGAGCGAGATGGCCTCGCCCGCAGCGAGCCCGCTCCGCGCAAGCGGCAGCGCGACGCGAAGGAACGTCCGCACGGGGCCCGCACCGAGCGTGCGGGATGCGGCGAGGAGGTCGCCGTCGACCGACTCGAACGCCGCGATCGCCGAGCGCACGTAGAACGGCCCGGCGACGAGCATCACCGCGAACGTGACGGCGAGCCAGTCGAACGAGAGCGCCGACCAGACGCCGAAGTGCCGCCCGACGAGGCCGAAGCGCCCGAACGCGACGAGCAGTCCGATCCCCGCGACGGCAGGCGGAAGCACGATCGGCAGCTCGACGAGGGTGACGAGGACGGCGCGCCCGGGAAAGCGCCGCGTTGCGAGAAGCCACGCGAGCGATGTCCCGAACAGGACGATCAGCGCCTGCGCGGCGAGGCTCGTCCGCAGCGTGACGAGCAGCGCGTCGTGCACGACGGGGTTCGAGAGCTGGTCGACGAGCGTGCCGGGCGAGACGTGCACGAAGATCGCGACCACGGGCAACACGACGAACGCGAGCGCGACGGACGCCGCCGCGAAGAACGCGAGAGCGGCCATTAGTGCTGAAGCGACGTGTCGGCGACGATGCCGACCGGAAGCGGCAGGAAGCCGAACGCCTGCAGCTTCGCCTGGCCTGCCTTGCTGAGCACCTCGCGCACGAAGGCCTGCGCGGCGGCCTGGTTCGGGCTCTTCGCGACGACGGCGAGCGCGTACGTCACCTTCGGCTGCGCCCACGCGGGCACCTTGATCACCTTCACCTGCCCCGGGACGGTGCGCGCGTCGGTCGCGTACACGAGCCCGGCGTCCGCCTGCCCGAGCGCGATCTTCGTCAGCACGGTGCGCACGTCGTCCTCCTGCGAGACCACGTTCGCCATGATCCGCGACGTCAGGTTCATGTTCTTCAGGATCGTCTGCGTGTAGCTCCCGACCGGCACCGACGAGTTCGCGATGTCGACCGTCACCCCGGGCTTCGTGAGGTCGTAGATGTCGCTGATGCTCCCCGGGTTCGACTTCGGCACCACGATGACGAGGGTGTTGCGCGTGAAGGCGACGGGCTTCTCGACGAGGCCCTGCGCGTAGAGCTGGTTGGGGATCGTCGTGTTCGCGGACGCGAAGACGTCGGCCGGGGCGCCGTTCGCGATCTGCGTCGCGAGCGTGTTCGACCCCGCGAACGAGTACGTCTCGCGCGGGTCGATCGCCGGGAACACATCGGTCAAGGACGCGGCGGCGAACACCGTGACGGGCGCGGGCCTGGCCGGCGTCGCCGCGCCCGAGACGGCGGAGCCGAACGCAAGCAGTGCGACGGCGAGCACGACCGCGCGCATCAGTGCTGCACCATCACGGACGTCGACTTCACGATCGCGGTCGCTGCCATGCCGGCCTTGAGCTCGAGGTCCTCGACTGCGTCGCGCGTCACGATCGCGACGAGTCGCACCGGCTCGTCGACGACGAGCTCGACCTTCGCCATGAGGCCGTCGATCTGCACGTCGGTGACCGTGCCCTTGAACTGGTTGCGCGCAGAGAGCCCCGTCTCGTTCGGGTCGCCGCGCAGGCGCGTGATCTCCGACGCGGGCACGAGACGGCGGTTGCCGTTGTCGCGCTCGGTGCGGATACGGCCCTGCCGGTCCCAGCGCCGAAGCGTGTCGACGCTGATGCCGAGCGTCTTCGCCGCCTCGCTGACGCTGTAGTACTCGCGCGCCATCAGGCGGTGAACTGGTCGAGGACGGCAGAGACCTGGTCGATCGTGAGCGACGCGGGGAACGCCGAGCTCAGCGGATGGCCACCCAGCTCGTACGCGAAGAAGCTGAGGTGCTGCGCCTCGCTCGTCGCGATGCGCGAGAGCGGCGGGACGAGCGCCTGCGCCTGCACCCCGGAGACCGCTCCGAGATACGCGCCGAGGCCCACAGTCTCGAGCTCGCGCCCGAGCGCCGCGATCGAGCCGCGGGACGCAAACGCCTTCTTCGGATAGATGAACTCGAAGTCCGTCGCCGAGGCAGGTGTGTATCCGGCGCCGACGAGGATGTCCGACACCGTGCGGTTGTGGTCGACCTCGTTCGTGAACGCGTTCCGGAGGTACTTCTGGCCGACGGGCTGGAACTTCCCCGAGTTCATCGCACGGAGGTAGAAGTCGATCGAGAGGAGCTCGACGCCGACGAGCAGGCGCGCGAAGGCGAGATCGTTGTCGGTGAGCGGATCGGCTGCGGCAGCGTCCGCGAAGATCCCGACTGCCGCGCCGCCGATCGCGACCGCCGCAGCTCGCTTCGCGCCCGCGGTCAAGAGCTCCGAGCGGGTGAGACCCCTATGTCCCATGCGGGGAGCCTACCTATGCAATGCCCAGACGCTTGTGCCACCGGCCGGTGGACACCGTGGGAAGGCTCGTCGGTGTCCACCGGCCTTTCAGCGTCTCGGGGAGGTGGCTCATGCACGGCGGAGTCTATAGACGCAAGGGTCCCGGTTCAAGGACGCCGCCCTGTGGCGCGCCGGCGCCCGATCGGCCACACTGGGGGCCGATGTTCGTGCATTTCGGGGCCTTTCTCGCCATCTCGGCCCTGCTTGCGGTCACGCCGGGGCCGGACACGGCGCTCGTGACCCGGAACGCGCTCGCCGGCGGCCGCCGCGCGGGCGCGCTGACGATCGCCGGGGTCTCGACCGGACTCCTCGCGTGGACGCTCGCCGCGAGCGTCGGTGTCGCGGCGCTCCTCCGCGCGTCCGAACCGGCGTTCGTGGCGCTGAAGGTCGCGGGCGCGGCGTACCTCGCCTTCCTCGGTGGCCAGGCGATCCTCGCCGCGCTGCGCGGGCGCGGCCCGCGGATCGAGATGGGCATACCCGGACGGCATCGCCTCCCGCCGCGGCTCGCCTTCCGGCAGGGCCTCGTCTGCAACCTCGGCAACCCGAAGGTCGCCATCTTCTTCACGAGCTTCCTACCGCAGTTCGCGCGAGGCAACCACCCGTCGTTCTGGGCGCTCGCGCTGCTCGCGCTGTCGTTCTCCGCGATCGGCCTCTCGTGGCTCTCGTTCTACAACGTCCTGATCGCGAAGGTCGCCGACGTCCTACGTCGGCCGCGCGTTCGCCGCGGGCTCGAAGGACTCACCGGCGTCGTGCTCGTCGGCTTCGGCGTCCGGCTCGCCCTCGAGCACCGCTAACGCTAGTACTGCGTGAACGGGTCGATGTACAGGTCGTCGACCTGCACGTTGCCCGTCGCCGTCAGCACGACCTGGATCGCGTTCGCGCCGAGGAGAGCCGAGTTCAGCTGGCTGAACGTCGTCCCGAGGTCGGGGGTCGGCGCCCACGACGGGCCGACCTGGATCGTGCCGCCGTCGAGGATTGCCAGCTCGCCGAGGAGGCCGCGCGCGATCAGCCGAACGTGGATGCTCCCGGAGCCGCTCGCCATGAACCGGATGTGCGGCGTGTTGGAGCCGAAGCAGACCCATGGGGACGCGGCGAAGGCACCGTTCGCGAGCGACAGCGCGTGGTTGTCCGAGCTCGAGTGGATGAAGAAGGGCTCGTTGCCCTCCGTGACGGAGGCACCCGGGCCGAGCGTCCAGCCGCTGCTGCCCGACTCGAACCCGCCGTTCGACGTGAAGTAGTACTGGTGGTTGTCGCCCCACTGGGAGAACACCGCGGACGTGGGGCCGCAGCTGACGCCGCCGAGCGGGAGGCCGGCGCGCGCGGAGGCCGCGAACGATGTGAGGGCGACGAGGACAGCCGCGATGACGAGGAGCCGCAGGGGGTGCTTCACGTGTCTTCCTTTCGGACCGCAGAACGAGACTGGGCGCATCCAACAAAACCGCACCGCACCGCGATATCACCCGAAAGGGTGGGGCGTGTGCGAATCACTCGAACGAGCGATGCCCGGATGCCCACTGCGCCGATGATGTTTCCGTGAGCACTGCGGCCCCGTCGATGCACGCTGCCCCGGATTCCCTGCGAGCCGACGAGCTCGTCCGCGCGACGCGCAAGCGACGCGGCGCCTCGGCGCTCGCACGCAGGTCGCGGCTGACGTTCGCGATCGCCGCCGCGGCCTTCGTCGCGGCCGCCCTCGCATGCGCCGTCTTCGTCACGGCCGGGCCGGCACTTTCCTGGCCACTCGCGGCGCTCTACGTCGGAGCGTACGCGTTCGTCTCGCGCATCGAGTTCGAGGTCGGGACCGGCGCCGGGATCCCGACCGAGGTCGTGCTCGTGCCGATGCTCTTCGCGCTGCCACCGGGCACGGTTCCCGGCTTCGTCGCGCTCGGCCTGCTGCTCGGGACGGCGGCGCACCGTCCCCGCTCGCTCGGCATCGACCGTGTGTTGCAGCAGCTCGCGAGCGCGGCGCAGTCGCTCGGGCCGGCGCTCGTCATCGGCCTGGCGGGCGGCACACCGCTTCGCGCGAGTGCGTGGCCGGTCTACCTCGCGGCACTTGGCGCGCAGTTCGCATTCGACTTCGGCTCGGCGGGCATCACGAATACGTTCGCGCACCGCATCCCGCTACGCACGCTCGCCGGCTTTCTCGGGTGGGTGTTCTTCGTCGACGCCGCGCTCGCACCGGTCGGTCTGGCGATCGCCTTCGCCGCACGCGCGAACAATGCGCTCGTGCTGCTCGCGCTGCCGCTCGTCATGCTCCTCCGGCACTTCTCGCAGGAACGGAAGCGCCGCATCGACAACGCCCTCGAGCTGAGCGACGCCTACCGCGGCACCGCGTTCCTGCTCGGCGACGTCGTCGAGGCCGACGACCAGTACACCGGCGCGCACAGCCGCCACGTCGTCGACCTCGTCCTCGCGGTCTGCGACCGCCGCGGCATGACCGCCGACGAGTGCCGCGACGCCGAGTTCGTCGCGCTCCTGCACGACGTCGGGAAGATCCGGATTCCGAGCGCGATCATCAACAAGCCCGGACCGCTCGACGACGAGGAGTGGGCGCTGATGAAGACGCACACGATCGAGGGCGAGCGGATGCTGGAACGCGTCGGCGGCCTGCTCGGCCACGTCGGGCACATCGTGCGTTCGTGTCACGAGCACTGGGACGGACGCGGATATCCGGACGGTCTCGCGGGCGAGGAGATTCCGCTGGTCGCACGCGTCGTCAGTGCGTGCGACGCGTTCAGCGCGATGACGACGGACCGCAGCTACCGCGCCGCGATGACGCCCGAAGCGGCCGTCGCCGAGCTGCGACGCTGCTCGGGGACGCAGTTCGACCCTGCAGTGGTCGACGCGCTCATCGCAGTCGCCCGGCTCTAGGCCGTTCCGAGGAACGGCGCGAACGCCGAGAGGTCGACGGCGCCCGGCTCGGGGACGTTGTCGCCGAGGCAGATCGCGCCTGCGAGCTGCGTCTTCTCCTCGTTCGCGAGCCAGCCGCCGTAGAGCGACGCGCGCGCGAGACGGTCGAGGGCGTGCAGCGCGGCGTCGCGCGCCTCCGATGCCGACAGCAACGCAAGTGGAAGCGCCGGACCGAGCGGCTTCACGTCGAACGGACCGTCCCACGTGTCGATCGTCCCCTCGCCCGTGAGCAGGAAGAGACGCGGCGACACGAGCGACTGGACGACCCAACCCGTCTTCTGCCCGTCGAGCCACGGCGCGGGGGCGTTCGTCGCGACGCGGCGGACCGACTGCCCCGCGTATGTCGTCAGGAAGTCGCTCACCTCGGACCCCTGCGGAGGCCACGGCGTGAACCGGTCCTCGACGAAGTCGCGCGCGACGCGCGCGGTGATGATCGCCTGTGCGTCGGCGCGGGAGAGGTGCACGCGTTCGAGTGCCGCGAAGTACGCGGCGCGGCTACCGCCGAAGCTCGTGTCGATGAGGGAGCGAAGCGCCGAGGCGGCGAGCTCGGGCGCCACCGGCGCCTCGGCGCGCAGCACGGCAAGCTCCAGCAGCGCACTCGCGGCGACTCCCGGGTCGCCCGTGAACGTCGTCATCCGACCCACCGAGTTGCGGTCGATCGTCTGCCCGTCGGGCAGCACGCAACGGATGCCGGGCGGCAGGTCGAGCTGTCCCTCGGTGAGCGACGTGTCGAACGGACCCGCGAAGCGCGGCGCGTCGCACATCTGCTTGCCTCGCGATGCCCACAGCCACACGCACGCGGCGTGCGGCTTGTCGGGATCGGAGCCGGCGGCGCTGTAGGTCGCCCATCCCCACGACCAGATTCCCTGGATCTTGAACTCGGTCGCAACCTCCCGCGCGGCAAGCGCCTCGAGCTTCACGATCTCGAACCACGCCGACGCCGGCTCGAGGCCGTTGCGGCCGCCCTCTCCGAGCACTGACTGGAACTGCAACTCGAGTGCGATGCGGTTCGCAGGGATGCCGATGTCGGCGAGGTCCGTCACGAGCCCGCGCATCTCCTCGCGCATCCTCCGGCTCGCGAGCACGGGGCCTTCCTGGTAGAGACCCTTCGAATCCGGCGATGTGAAGTAGACCTGCCGGATCAGGATCGCCACCTTCGACACGGCGCGCCACCAGTCGCCGGCGTCACCGTCGGTGTACGGCGGATTCGCGATCGTGATGCCGGGCTGCGCGCCGAGCGCGGCGAGGTCCTGCAGCAGCGCGAGCGCGTTTGCGCGGTACTGCGCGTTCGTCGCCGACCACGGCGTCGGCGTCTGCGCGCCGAACAGCTCGTTCTCCGCGATGATCGGCGTCGAGCAGCCGGTGACCTGGACCGCGTAGTCGTACTCGCGCTGGGCGGCGCCCGCGATCGTCGACGGATCGGCCGGCTTCGTCGTCGTGCCGATCCGGTTGTTGAAGTTGAGGTCGAAGAAGACGGTCGCCGCGCCCTTCGCCCGCATCTGCGCGGGGATGTCGGTACCCGAGGCGACCGCGTCGATGATCCCCGGCTTCGCGGGGATGACGGAGTTTCCGCCCGCGAAGTCGAACCAGAGCGGCTGCGTGTCCGGAATGCCGCACGCTGCGAGATGCGCCGCGCGCGCTGCGGCACCGGGAAGCGCGAGCACGGCGAGCACTGCGACTGCGACCCACTTCACTACGCGTACGAGGTTACCGGCGCTGCTGGACATGCGCGGGCGACAGCTCGTCGACCCGCGGACACCCGACGAGCTGCAGAGCGAGCTCGATCTCCGCGCGCAACAACTCGAGCACGTGGCGCGCGCCCATTTCGCCGTCGACGACGAGACCCCAGAGCGGTGCGCGTCCCGCCAGCACCGCGCGTGCGCCAAGCGCGAGGGCCTTTACGACATCGGTGCCGCGGCGGATGCCGCCGTCGAGCAGCACGTCGACGCGGCCGCCGACGGCGCCGACGACCTCCGGCAGCGCGTCGATCGTCGCCGACACACCGTCGAGCTGCCGCCCGCCGTGATTCGACACGACGAGCGCAGCCGCGCCGTGCTCGCACGCGAGGTGCGCGTCTTCGGCGGTGACGACTCCCTTCACGACGACGGGAAGCCGCGCCATGTCCGCGAATGCCTGCACGTCCTTCCACGAGAGCGACGGCGACATGAGCTGCAGCGCCTCGTGCGGCGTCACACCGCCGCGGCCAAGCGACGGCACCGGCAGGTCCGGCGGAACGGTGAAGCCGGTCCGCACGTCGCGCTCGCGCCGTCCGAGCACCGGTGTGTCGACCGTGAGCACGAGCGCCGTGAAGCCGGCCTCCCGCGCGCGGTCGACCATCTCGCGCGTGACGCCGAGGTCACGGAAGACGTAGAGCTGGAACCAGCGCTGCACACCGGTCGCGGCAACCTCTTCCGGCGACGAGGTGGCAAGCGTCGAGAGGCACATCACCGTTCCGGCTGCCGCCGCCGCACGTCCCATCGCGACCTCGCCGTCAGGATGCGCGACCCGCTGGTAGGCGACCGGTGCGACGAGCACGGGGAGCGAGACGTCGTGTCCGAGCACCGTCGTCGCGGTCGACGGCGCACCGACGTCGACGAGGACGCGTGGCCGAAGCTGCCAGCGCGTGAACGCCTCGACGTTGTCGCGCAGCGTGCGTTCGTCTCCTGCGCCGCCGGCGTAGTACCCGTAGGCACCGGGCTCGAGTCGCTCTGCGGCCGCCGCTTCGTAGTCCCACACGTTGACGAGCTCCACGTGGCCGACCCTAGCGCTATCGTGGCGCGAATGGTTCAGGTGGTTAACGATTCGCTTCAGCTCGCGAACGACTTGCGTCCCGTGCTTCTGCGCCTCGCGCGCCATCTGCGCGCGGAGACGCACGCGCGGGGGATCACGGGCGGGCAGATCTCGCTGCTCGTCGCGCTCGAGTTCAACCCCGGGATGACCGCACAGCAGCTCGCGGAACGCGAGGGTCTTTCCGCGCCCGGGGTCAGCGGACATCTCGCGCGGCTCGAAGGACAGCGCCTGATCCGCCGCGCACGCACGAACGACAAACGTCGCGTCGGCCTCTACATCACGCTCGAAGGAAAGCGCGTCCTCGAATCGGTGCGCGAGAAGCGGACGTCGTGGCTTGCAGCGCGTCTCGCCGAGCTCACCGAGGAGCAGCGCGACCTGATCCGCGCGGCGATCGCGCCGCTCGACGGGTCAGCATGGGCGACCGCTAGCCGGCGACGGTGATGACGAGCTTCGCACGCGGGCTGCCGCTTGCCTGCCGCGTCCACGCCTCGTCGATGCGCCCGAGCGGATACGACTCGACGTCGAAGTGCACGCGTCCGTCACGCGCGTGCTCGCACAGCTCGCGGTAGCCACGCGCGCGCACGTCGGGCGGCGACGCACCGAGCGAATAGCCGAGCAGATGCGCAAACTTGCCGCGCAGCCACGCCGACTGCACCGTTGCGTTGGCGCCGGCGGACTGTCCGAGCTGCACGAACCGCACGCCGCGCGCCGCGGCAGCGAGCGCACGCTCGGCCGGCTCGCCCCACAGCGCGTCGATCACGACCGTCGCGGCGGGAAGGTCGTCGTCGAGCGACAACGCCTCGTCTGCAGCACGCGGAATCGCGTCGACGTTCCGCGCGGCCCCGACTGCGCGAGCGCCGAGCACCTTCGCCGCCTGCACCGCTGCCGCGCCGACACTCCCGCTCGCGCCGAGCACGAGGACGGTGTCCTCGGCCGTCGCAGCCGCGCGCCACGTCACGGCGAGCCAGCCGGTCAGGCCGGCGATCCCGCAGGCGATCGCGGTGGCGTCGTCGATGCCGTCGGGAACGTCCACCAGGAGCTCCGCATCCACGGTCGCCCGCTCCGCCATCACCCCGCGGTCGTAGCACCAGACCCGCCGGCCGTCCGGCGTCCGGCCCACCGCCTCGGAGCCGATCACGTACGGCGTGTCGGGGACACCGCCGTAGAACCGGCCGCTGCCGATCGAGATGTCGACGGGGTTGAGCGCCGACGTCGTCACCTCGAGATTCGCCTCGGCAGGAGCCGGCACGTCGTCGACCCGAGGCGTACCGCCGAGCTCGTGCAGACGGGCGGCGCGCACGCCCGTAGCCTACGCACGTGCGGCTCCTGCTGCGGATCGCCCTCGGTTTCGTCACCGTCGTCGTCGGCCTGCTCGCCGTGCTGCTCGCGGCGAGCTTCGTGTTCAACCTTGCGACGTCCAGCGAGGGCAAGCCGGCGCGTGCGCTGTGGAGCGGGCCGTTCGTCGAGGCAGACGGTGTGCTCACCGCGTATCAGCGCTGGGGCTCGAGCGGTACCCCGATCGTGCTCGTCGGCGGGTTCGTGGAACCCACGTTCGTGTGGGACGACGTCGCACGCATCCTCGCGCGCTCGCACCGCGTGTACGCGCTCGACCTCGATGGCTTCGGCTTCTCGCAGCGCCGCGGTCCGTGGACGCTCGCCGAATGGGTCGACCAGGTCGAGAGCTTCGTGCAGAAGCTCCATCTGCGCCGGCCGGTCGTCGTCGGCCATTCCCTCGGCGCGGCGGTCGCGGTCGAGGTCGCGCAGCAGCAGGTCGCCTCACGGGCCGTGCTGCTCGACGGCGACGCCCTGCGCGACGGCGGCGCGCCCACCATCGTCCGCGACGTCCTCCTGCACACACCGTTCCCGACGACGGCGCTCCGTCTCGCGACGCGTTGGGACTGGCCCGCGCGGAAGCTGCTCGCAAACGCGTACGGCCCGGTGCATCCGCCGCTCACGCACGACCTCGTCGCGCAGTGGACGCGCCAGCTCGACGTCCAGGGCGCCGACCACGCGCTGACGACGATGGCCGGCCGCGGCATCGCGGGACTCACGCGCGTGCAACTCCGCTCTCTGCACATCACGGCGACGGTCGTCTGGGGCGACCACGACAACGTCGATTCCGAGCGCACGGGCCGCCAGACGGCGGGCGACCTGCACGCGCCCTTCGTCGTGGTACGCGGCGCCGGGCACCTCTCGATGCTGTCGCAGCCGAAGCTCGTCGCGGCCGCGATCGAACGCAGCTAGCGGGCCTCGGCGAGCAGCGCGTGCACGTCGAGCGGGGCGCTGATCATCGACAGCTCCCCGTCCCGCATCGGCCACTCCTCACGCGGCCGGTCGCGATACAGCTCGACGCCGTTCCCGTCCGGATCGCGGAGGTAGATCGCCTCGCTGACACCGTGGTCCGTCGCACCTTCGAGCGGGATCCCGGCTTCGACGATACGACGCACGGCGTCGCCGAGCGTCGCGCGGTCCGGGTAGCGGACGGCGACGTGGTAGAGCCCCGTCGTGTTGCGCGGCGGAGGATCGGCGCCGAGGGACTCCCACGTGTTGAGGCCGAGGTGGTGGTGGTAGCCGCCCGCCGAGATGAATGCCGCCTGGTTGCCGAGGCGCTGTTGCACCTCGAACCCGAGCACTCCGGACCAGAACGCAAGCGAGCGGTCGATGTCCGCCACCTTCAGGTGGACGTGCCCGATGTCGACGCGCGGATCGATCGCCACGTCCGCAAACCTAGCCGTGCGCGTGCTTCAGTGCAGCCTCTTCGCGGCGAGCGTCTGCCAGCGTGAGCTTGCCGCTGCACACCGCGGCGTTGAGCTCGTTCTCGATCCTGTCGACCGCGGACGCACGGGGGTACGGCTCCGGCCACAGGTTGCGCGGGTCGGTGGGGCTCCCGCCGAGCTCGAGGCTGATCAGGTGGTCCTCCTGGTAGGCCGAGGGGGGACCGCCGAGTCCGTACTCCCGAAGCTGCCGCAGCTTCAACTCCGAGGTGTAGGAGGCGGGAGGACGCACCGTCGCCGTCCAGCCGTGCACGCAGATCGTGGAGCCGATGGTCGCCTGCGTCACGTCGGGGTTCGTCGCGCCCGGCGTCAGCGTCGGACTCGCGAGCACGACGGTGCGCGAACCTCCGCCCCCGCAGCCGACGACCGCGTACCAGAGGAGGCCGATGCCGCACGCACCGACGACGAGGTCGAGTGGACGAAGCCGCATGCGTTCACGGTACGGCCGCGGCGTCCTCGCCGCCGTCGGCGGCACGAAGTTGTTGCAGATTCGTCACGCTCACGCCGGCGAGGATCCACACGACGTACGCGACCCACGGCACACCGATGATGTCCGTCTGCAGGCCGAGCGCGAGCATCGCGGCAAACGTCGCGCCGACCCATGGCCAGCAGCGGACCGTGTCGCGGAGCAGGACGAGCACCCACGCGACGAAGAGCAGGGCGCCGACGAGCCCGGTCTCCACGCCGAGCTCGGTGTACGTCGACTCGCCCGCGAGGATGGACACGTGCGTGCGCGCGGCGGTCGAGCCCGCGTTGCCGAGACCGAAGCCCTGCGGGTGGTGCACGACCGTCGAGATGCCGCTCCGCAGGCTGCGCCAGTGGCTCCGCGTGCTCGCGTCCTCCGCCCCGGTCACGGCGGGCCCCGCCGTCTTCGCATGCGCCTCCTGGAACGCGAGCTCCTTCGGCGTGAACGTGGTCGACGGACCGATGCGCGTGTACTCGTGGACGAACAGCGCGCCGAGCGCGAGCGTCGCAACGGCGGACGCGACCACGGCCCAGCGTGCGGTCCGCACACGCGCCGCGTAGACGGCCAGCGCGAGCGCGAGCGCGATGTACGACGAGCGCGAGTGCGTCCAGAGCAGTCCCGCGAAGACGAGGATGGCGAGCGCGCTCCAGAGGACTGCCGCGCGGCCGCGCGGTCGACGTCGCACCGCCCAAGCCGCCACGACGACGAGCGCGGCGACGAGGAGGTACGACGTCGCGAGCGGCGAGAGGAACGTGGACACCACGCGTCGCAGCGGGTGACCGTTCCCGGGGTTGTAGACGAAGTTCTCGGGAAGTCCCGAAAGCCCCTGGTAGACGAAGCCGAGCTGATGCTCGAACCAGCCGGCCGCACCGGAATGTCGGCGCCACCACGAGAGCGGAATCGCGTACACGTCGACGAGGCCGAACGCTGCGACGCCCGCCGCGGTCGCGAGGAGCGTCGCGGCGATGCGCCGCAGGTCGCGTGTCGTCGGCACGAGCGCGCGGCCGAGGAAGTACGCCGCGACGGGCACGAGGTCATGCCGCAATCCATACAGCACGCCCTTGTGCGTGGCCGCACCGCCGAGCGCGCTCTGCGGGAGGATTGCGTAGAGGACGACGAGCGCGCCGTACGCGAGTGCGAGCCAGTCCGCAACGTTGCGCCCTACCGGAAGCCGGCGCGCACCGACGACTGCACCCGCGAGCGCAAGCGCGAGCAGTACCTCCTTCCATGCGGCGACGACCGTCAGCCCGGTGCCGCGCAGACCCGCCTGCCAGAGGAGGGCCATGACGAGGTTGTGCAGCGCGAGCCCGACCACGAACACCGGCACGACCCACACGGGGCGACGCAAGCTCATCGGGGTCCGACCGCGATCAGCGTCATCCCGCGGTTCAGCACACGCACGGGGTACGGGAAGAGCGACGCGAGCTCGCGCGGGCCGAGCGGATCGAGCACGTCCGCGAAGCCGCGCGCGCGCAGCAGGCGGTCGCGCGCGGATCCCGGCGGCAGCCAGTGCACGAAGGGGAGCAGCGTGTGCGGGTCGA
>JAFAHG010000113.1 GCA_019237315.1 Actinomycetota bacterium | reverse complement strand
GGGCTCGAGACCGTGACGCTGAAACCGCCCAGGGAGCTCGTGGTCTGCGCGGTCGCGATCGTCCCCGACGGCCCGGCGACGGTGACGTTCGCGCGGTACGAGCACCAGTAGGGACTGCCGGATTGCACGGTGCCGCTGATGGTGACGCTGAGCGGATTCGTCGCGGACCGTTGCGCTGTCAGTCCCGTGAGCGACCGGCCGACGCTGCGCGGCGGAATGGTCAGCGTCGTGCTCGCGTCGGCGCAGCGATTGGTGCCGTCGTCGAGTGCGGGCGCGTCGATCGTCCAGTAGCGACCCGGCTGCTCGAGGAGCGGGATCGAGAACTGGCCGTTCGCCCCGGTCGTGAAGGACTGCGTCTGCTGCGGATGCGGGTCGTTCTGCGTGTCGCTCTGGAGGACGAGGATCTGCTGATTCGCGACGCAGCTCGCCGTGCCCGACGCCAGCGCGCCGGAGAGGTTGACGATGCTGTCGTACGGCCCCCCGATCCCGGGGCTGCGACCGTTGAACGTCGCCGACAGCGTGCGCGTCGCCACTGCGGGCCGCACGGTGAAGAACGCCTTGGTCGAGTTGTTGGTCGAGTCGGCGTCGGTCACGCCGGACGTGATGCTCGAGTCGATCTCGAAGCTTCCGGGAGAAGTCGCGACGTTGAGCGTGACGACGATCGTCACCGTCGCCGTGCTGCCGACCGCGAGCGAGCCCACGTTGCACGAGACGGACGTCGTTCCGCTACAGCTCCCGCTCGTCGTCGTCGCGGAGACGAGAGACGCGCCGGATGGGATGGTGGTCGTCGTGGTCGTGTTCGTCGCTGTGACACCGGACTTGTTGCTCGCGGTGAGCGTGATCGTCGCGTTGTTGCCGACGTCGAGCGTCGACGGCGAAATCGACTGCGCGAGCGCGGGGTCGGCGGTGCTCGCCTGACCGGACAGCGTCGTGAACGTTCCGTCGGGGCCGTTCGCCGCGTTCAGACAGGCCGAGCCGCCGACGGTGTACTTCACATGGAAGTGATAGGTCGTGCTCGCAGTGAGACCGGTCGCCGCTCCCGTCGTGGTCGCCGTGCCGCTACCGGATGCGGAGACGGAAGACCCGTACGACGTCGTCGGCCCGTACTCGAAGACCGCCGTGCCGGCGCCGCACGCCGAAGTGTCGGCGTTCAGCGTCGCCGAGGTCGCGGTGATGCTCGACGCAGCCTTCGCCGAGATCGCGCCGCCGGCCCACGCGGTGCCCACCCACGTAAGAGTGGTCACGCACGCAGCCGCCAGGAGGCATGCCGTCCGCCGCAGGAAGGGCACGCGACGACCTTAGCCTGATTGCCAGGAGGACAACGGTTTACCGTGCGCAACGTGTATCGCCTCGCCGCCGTGACCCTCACCGTCGCCGTCGTCTCTCCGGGCGTCGCATTCGCGGGTTCGGGTCGCGACGTCCTGCCGAACCTGGTCGAGGTCCCGCCGACCGACATCCACGTTGCCCGCACCACCGACGGCTGGGTGCTTCGCTTCACGTCCACGGCAGGAAACAGCGGTCCTGGTCCACTCGTCGTCGTCGCGACGCGTGCAAACGATCGCGCGGCGTTCGACATCGTGCAGCGCATCTCGCTCGCCGGGGGCGGATATCGCACGCTACCCGTCGCGGCGTCACTCCGTTTCGCGGCAGTGCGTGGGCACGACCACTTCCATCTCGTGGGATTCGAGCGCTACGAGCTGCGCGACTCGACGGGGCGCGTTCTCCTTCGTGACGCGAAGATCGGCTACTGCCTCGGCGACCGCGCGAAGCTCGGCACTCCCGCCGGCCCGCCCGCGTTCGACGGCAACTGCGGTTTCGACCAACCCCACCTGCTCGCGCTGCGGGAGGGGATCACGCCCGGCTGGTCCGATCCATATCTCTCGCCGCTCCCCGGCCAGTCATTTCCGTTGAACGGGCCCGCCGCGGGCACGTACACGCTCGTCAACCGCGTGAACGACCGACACCTGTACCTCGAGTCGAGCTACGCAGACGACGTCGCCGCCGCGAAGATCTTGCTGACGTGGCCGCACGGTGCGACGGCCAGTCCTACCGTGCGTGTCCTCGCGACGTGCCTCGCCGAGCGGTGTCCGTGACGGTCGAGCGGGAACGAGAGCGGGCGATGGGGCTCGAACCCACGACCCTCAGCTTGGGAAGCTGATGCTCTACCAACTGAGCTACGCCCGCGGGTCGGAGCGCAGTCTAGCGGCGACTAGCCGAAGAACGTCTTCGCGGTTTCGTACCAGTCGCGCGGCACGAGCTTCAACTCCGCGGTCGCCTCGGTCAGCGGAACCGACACGACGTCGTCGCCGTGCAAGGCGGCCATCCGGCCCCACTTGCCTTCGTTCACGAGATCGGCGGCCTTCAGCCCGAAGCGCAGGCCGAGCATGCGGTCGCGCGGGGTCGGCGTGCCGCCGCGCTGGATGTAGCCGAGCACCGTCGCGCGCGTCTGCATGCCGGTGCGCTTCTCGACCTCCTGTGCGACCGTCTCGCCGACGGCGCGGTTCTCGACGCGCACGTGGCCGAACTCGTCGACCTCGCCCTCGTCGGCGAACCCGGGCAGCTCGGCGCCTTCGCTCGCGACGATCACCGAGAAGTTCTTGCCGCGCTGCTTGCGGCGCTCGACCGCCGCCGCGACGTCGTCGTAGTTCACCTCGACCTCGGGGATCAGGATGTAGTCCGCGCCGCCGGCGATGCCGGAGAACAACGCGATCCAGCCTGCGTGCCGGCCCATCGTCTCGACGACGATCGCACGGTTGTGCGACTCGGCGGTCGAGTGGACGCGGTCGATCGCTTCCGTCGCGACGTACACCGCGGTGTCGAAGCCGAACGTGTAATCGGTGCCGTTCAGGTCGTTGTCGATCGTCTTCGGGACGCCGACGACCGGAAGCCCCTCCTCGGCCGAGAGGCGCGACGCGACGCCGAGCGTGTCCTCGCCGCCGATCGCGACGAGCGCGTCGATGTGGTCTCCGAAGAGCTTCTTGACCGCCTCGACCCCGCCCTCGTTCTTGTAGACGTTCGTGCGCGACGTGCCGATGATCGTGCCGCCCTTGTGCAAGATCCCGGACGTCTCGTCCCAGCCGAGCGGCTTCAGGTTGTGGTCGATCGCGCCGCGCCAGCCGTTCAGGACGCCGAACGTCTCGTGGCCGTTCTCCCACAGACGCCGGCACACGGCCCGGATCACAGGATTGAGGCCGGGGCAGTCGCCGCCCCCGGTGAGCATTCCGACGCGCATCGGCGAGCGATCCTACATACGCTCGGGCGCGTCCACCCCGACAAGGTGCAGACAGCGCGCGAGCACGCGTTGCGTGGCGCGGCAGAGGTCGAGGCGGAAGCG
>JAFAHG010000254.1 GCA_019237315.1 Actinomycetota bacterium | reverse complement strand
CACCCCGAGCTCGCGGAGCGCATCGCGGGCCACCTCGGCGTCGAGCTCGGCGAGGTCAACCTCAAGCCGTTCGCGAACGGCGAGTCGTACTGCCGCTACGACGAATCGATCCGAGGCGCCGACGTCTTCATCCTCCAGACCGGCTGCAGCCCGATCGACCAGAACCTGATGGAGCTCTTCCTGATGATCCAGGCGGCGAAGCTCGGCTCCGCGAAGCGCATCACCGCCGTCATCCCGCTCTTCCCCTACGCGCGCCAGGACCGCAAGGCGAAGCCGCGCGAGCCGATCTCCGCGCGCTTCGTCGCGGATGCGCTCCAGCTCGCCGGCGCAGACCGCGTGCTCACGATGGACCTGCACGCGGGGCAGATCCAGGGCTTCTTCTCGATCCCCGTCGACCACATGACCGCGCTGCCGCTCTTCGCGCGCCACTTCCGCGACCTCGGGATGACCGGCGACGACATCGTCTCCGTGTCACCGGATGCGGGTCGCGGCAAGCAAGCCGTTCGCTTCGCGGAGATGATCGAGGCGAACTTCGCGATCATGCACAAATCGCGCCCGATGCACGACGTCGCGACGGTGACGGAGATCGCCGGCCGCGTGCGCGACAAGACCGCGATCCTCGGCGACGACGTGATCATGACCGGGAGCACGATGCTCGCGAACGTGCGCGCGCTGAAGGAGAGCGGCGCGCGGGAGGTGTGGCTCTTCGCAACGCACGGCGTCTTCGTCGGAGACGCGCTCGACCGCTTCGCCGAGGACCCGGCGATCAAGGGCATCGTCGTCACGGATACGGTGCCGATCGACCCGATCGGCCGGCCCGACAAGCTCACGGTGCTGCCGGTCTCCGGTCTCCTCGCCGAGACGATCATGAACGTGTTCGCCGACGACTCCGTGTCGGCGATCTTCGGCGGCGAAAACCAGCTCTTCTGAGGTCGGCGGGGAGGCGCCGCCGGGCTGGCGCCTCCCCGTTTCGGCCCCTTAGTGGCCGGGGCTGGGACGGCCCGTGCCGTTGACGAAGTCGGTGAAGCGCTGCGTCAGCGTCGGGACGATCGTGTCCTCCTGGGCCTGCGTCAGCTGGCCGGAGCTGACGCGGCCGTCGAGCTCGGTCTTCTCGGCGGCGACGAGCGCCGCGACGAGCCCGTCGACGGTCTTGCCCGACGTCGAGCCTGCGACCTGCGCGAGCGTCTGCCCGCCCTGGAGGTCGGACTGGAGGGCGGCGGTCGTCAGGCCGAGGTAGCTCGCGGCGGCGGCGAAGTCGTCGCCGCCGGGCCCGCCCGGTCCGCCCGGCCCGGGGCCGGGTCGGCCCGTGCCGTTGACGAAGTCGGTGAAGCGCTGCGTCAGCGTCGGGACGATCGTGTCCTCCTGGGCCTGCGTCAGCTGGCCGGAGCTGACGCGGCCGTCGAGCTCGGTCTTCTCGGCGGCGACGAGCGCCGCGACGAGTCCGTCGACCGTCTTACCGGATGTCGACCCTGCGACCTGCGCAAGCGTCTGGCCGCCCTGGACGTCGGACTGGAGGGCGGTGGTCGTCAGGCCGAGGTAGTCGGCGGCGGCCGCGAAGTCGTCGCCGCCGGGTCCGCCGGGGCCGGGGCCGCCGGGCCCGCGGCCGAAGCCGACGCCGGGTCCCGGCCCGGTCGTGGAGCCCGAGCCGGAGAAGCCGGTCGCGGGCGCGGCCTTGACGGACGCCTTCTTCGTGTGTGCCGAGGTCGAGGCGACCGCACCGCCCGTGACCGAGATGGCGAGCGCGACGGCCGAGGCCGCTGCGATCTTCCGTTTGAGGTGAGGCTGCATGGGGTTCCTTTCGTTCGCGTGGGGTGGTGCAGCCCAGACTCCATCCGCCGGCTTAGGCGACCTTGAACGCGGCATGTGAGAACGATGTGGATCGGGGCCCGGCTACAATCCGCCGCCGATGGCCGGAGAACGCGTCAAGATCACCGCGTCGAAGCGGGAACGGCTCGGCACCGCCGAGTCGCGCCGCCTGCGCCGCCAGGGGCTCGTCCCCGGCGTCCTCTACGGCCGCGAGAAGCCGGTTGCGATCGCCCTCGTCGAGCGCGACCTCCGTACGGCGCTGACGACGACCGCCGGCACGCACGCCGTCCTCGACCTCACGGTCGACGGCGGCGCCTCGCACTCGGCGATCCTCAAGGAGTTCCAGCTCAGCAAGGTGCGCGGCAAGCTCACCCACGTCGACCTGCAGGAAGTCCGCCTCGACCAGCCGATCCACTCGGCGGTGGCCGTCCACCTCGTCGGCGACCCGGTCGGCGTCAGGGAAGGCGGCGTGCTCTCGCAGGTCGTGAACGAGGTGCATGTGGAAGCGCTCCCGCTCGAGATGCCGGAGCACTTCGACGTCGACGTCTCCGGGATGCGCATCGGCGATTCGCTCCGCCTCACCGAGCTCGCGGTCCCGGGCGGCGTGACGCTGCTCGACGACCCGGAGGAGACGGTGCTCGCAACGGTGACGATGCCGACACGCGTCGATGAGCCGAGCGACGTGCTCGCCGAGGGTGAGGAGGGCGCGCTCGAGGGTGTCCCGGCCGAGGAACGGCCGGAAGGCGCCGAGGCGGAGCCGGACGCTCCGGCCGCCGGCGGCGAAGGCACCGTCGAGGGTTGAAGCTCCCCTGGCGCCGGGGCGACACCGCCTCGTCGCTCGACCTCCTCGTCGTCGGGCTCGGCAATCCGGGGCGCGAGTACGAACGCAACCGCCACAACGTCGGCCACATGGTCGCCGACGAGCTCGCGCGCAGACACGGCGGCAGCTTTCGCGGCAAGTTCAACGGGCAGCTCGCCGACGTCCGGATCGACGGCCATCGCGTCGCGCTCCTGAAGCCCGAGACGTACATGAACGAGTCCGGCCGCTCCGTGCGCGCCGCGGCCGACTTCTTCAAGGTCGAGCCGCGCGCCGTACTCGTCGTCCACGACGAGAGCGACCTCGAGCCGGGCCGGCTGCAGGTGCGCCTCGGCGGCGGCCTCGCCGGGCACAACGGCCTCCGCTCGGTGGCGCAGTACCTCGGCACGCAGGACTTCCTCCGGCTGCGCGTGGGGGTGGGGAGGCCGGGCCGCGGCGACCCGCGTCCCCTGGCCGACTACGTCCTCGCCGACTTCGAGCCGCACGAGGACTCGGGCGCGATCGTCGCCCGGGCCGCGGACGCCGTCGAGGCCCTCGGCGACGAGGGGCTCGAAGCCGCCCAGCGGGCCTTCAACTGACTTGAAAAGCAGTATTGCTAAGGATCCGTTTGTAAAATCTTAGGTGTGGCAGACGGCACGTTCTGCCGCGCCAGCCCCCATCGCTCGGCGGTTCGGCCTGCCGGGCCCAGTGAGCAGGGCTTTTCGGTCCCATTGACGTCTAGGTCGGCAACTGTTTTCCTGCCGCCTGCCCAACGACATCCGGCGCGCTCTCCGCCGCCGACCGAAGCCGAAGGGGGATGGTTCTCCGTGACTGCACAGCTCAGACTGGCGCTGCTCGTCCTTGCGTTCGCCTACTCGATCGTCGTGCTGCCCGCGCAGGCGCTCGCTGCCCGCGCGAAGGCGCACATGGCGGCAAAGCCCCTGCGTGAGAGCCTCCTCACGACGGCGAACTTCTTCCTCCGCGCCCAGAAGGCCGCGAAGGCGGAGCGCGCGGCGCGCGCCGCACAGCGGGAACGCGTCGAGCGCGCGAAGACGATCGGCATCCGCGCCGTCAGCTTCGCGAAGCAGCTGATCGGCGTCCCCTACAGCTGGGGCGGGACGTCCCCGGCGACCGGGTTCGACTGCTCCGGGTTCGTCCGCTTCGTCTACGACCACTTCGGGATCGACCTGCCGCACTCGTCGTACGCGCAGTTCGACTACGGCCGCCGCGTCACGCGCGGCGGGCTGAAGCCGGGAGACCTCGTGTTCTTCGACGGGGAAGGCCACGTCGGGATGTACGTCGGCGACGGCCGCTTCATCCACGCGCCGCACACCGGGACGCGCGTCGAGATCGACTCGCTGAGCGGCTGGTACGCCGGTCGTTACGACGGCGCACGCCGTCTGACTCCGGCGTAGCCCGCTCCCCCAGTGTCAGACACCGGACATGTCCGGTGTCTGACACTAAGCGTGGCCTACCATGGCCCGGCCGGAGAAATCCGGCCGTCGTCATGGACCGGCCCGTCCTCTATCCACTCGTGGAGCGGCTTCGTGCCGAGGATCGAGTGCGCGAGCTCGCGGCTGCGCTGCCGGCGCGCGCGCGCGTCGCGGAGCCCGTGCTGCCGCTCGTCCTCGCGGCGCTGCACGAGGAGCTCGGCCGCGGGCTCGTCGTCCTGCTCGCCGAGGACGCCGACGCGCGCGATGCCGCCGAGGCGGCCGGCTGGTTCCTCGGCGAGGAGCGTGTCGCACTCTTCCCGTCTCGCGGCGTCCACTGGAGCTCGGGGCTCGAACCGCCGCCGCACCTGGTCGGCGAGCGTGCGCGTGCGCTCGACGTGCTCGAGCGCGGCGGGCTCGTCTGCTTCTCCGCGATCGCGCTCGCGGAGCCGATGCCGCCGCCCGCGGCGCGGCCGAAGCCGATCACCGTCGCGCCCGGCGACGAGCCGGGCCTCGAAGAGCTCGCAGAACGGCTCGCGCTCGCGGGCTACGAGCGCGTCGAGCGCGTCGAGGAGCGCGGGCAGTTCGCAGTGCGCGGCGGGCTCGTCGACGTCTTCCCGACGACGGGGCGCGAACCGCTCCGCATCGAGCTCTTCGGGGACGAGATCGAGCAGATCCGCGCGTTCTCGCCGTTCACCCAACGCGCGCTGCGTCAGATCGAGGCCGCGACGATCTACCCCGCAGCCGAACGCAGTCGTGAGCTCGTCGAGGTGACGCTGCTCGACGACGACGAGCTGGCGCCGGTTCCCGACGACCTCGTGCTGCCGCTCGACCGCGCTCCCGACGTTGTGTTCGCACCCGACGACGTCCGCCAGGTGTGGCAGGAGGAGGGACTGCGCGAGCTTTCGCTCGACGGCGCGACGACGTTCGACGTCCTGCCGCAGGGCCAGCCGTTCTCGTTCGACGCGCAGCGTCCCGCACTCGCTGCGCGCGGGCTCGCGGAGGCGGAGAACGAGCTCGGCAACCTGATGCGGCAGGGGCTCGACGTGATCGTGACGTTCGCGCACCGCGGCGAGGCAGACCGTCAGCAGCAGCTCCTGCGCCGGACCGAGGTCGGCGGGCCGCTGCAATTCGTCGTCAGTCCCGCGCGCCGCGGCTTCGTGTGGCGGGACCTCGGCGTCGCGCTGCTCCCCGACACGCAGGTCTTCCGCAGACGCGCGCCGCGTGCGACCGCACCGATCGGGCGCACGCTCCAGAGCTTCGCCGACCTGCGCACCGGCGACTACGTCGTGCACGAGGACCACGGCATCGCGAAGCTCCTCGGGTTCGAGACGAAGGAGGTCGCCGGCGTCACGCGCGACTACCTCCTGCTCGGCTTCCGCGGCGAGGACCGCGTCTTCGTCCCGCACGAGCAGATCGGCAAGGTCTCGCGGTACATCGGCGCCGACTCGAAGGCGCCGGCGCTATCGAAGCTCGGCGGCAAGGCGTGGGACAACCTGAAGTCGCGCGCGAGGGAGCACCTGCGCGAGATGGCAGGCGAGCTGCTGCAGCTCTACGCACAGCGGCAGACGCGGCCGGGGGTCGCGTTCGACCCCGACCACGAGTGGGTCGAGCGCCTCGAGACCGAGTTCCCATACCGCGAGACGGAGGACCAGGCGCGTGCGATCGAGGCGGTGAAGGACGACCTCGAAGCGCCGCGCCCGATGGACCGCCTCGTCTGCGGCGACGTCGGCTTCGGCAAGACCGAGGTCGCGC